>NZ_JAEMUE010000072.1:0-14421 GCF_018342435.1 Neochlamydia sp. AcF65 | reverse complement strand
GATTGCGAGTCTGGGCAAACGCTTAAGTGAATCTTTCTCCAAGTCCTCCGCTTTGCTTTGCCATGCTGGCGTACTTTCCACTCTCCTTCGCCATAAACTTTCACTCCAGTGGAATCAAAGACTATGTCTGTCGGACGCTTACGGCTTAGCTTTGTAAGCTCTTGCCCAAGCTCTTTAGCACGCCTACAAATGCGGGTATAACAAGGAACAGGCAATCCCAAAGCCAGCAAAGTAATCAGCGATGACACAAACCCTCGTACAGCACGGAGGGGTAAATGATAAGCCGCCCTAATCATCAACACGCATAGGATAGCGTCAGCAGAGTAAATTCTTGGACGGCCCTTCTTCCCCGTGCTTTTATTTTCCCTCCATCCTTTAATAGTTTCATCCGAAAACCATAAAGTTATGCTTCCTCTTTGTTCTAAAGCTTTGTTATATTCGGACCAATTACGTATGCGATAGTTAAGCTTTTTTTCCATAGCCTGCCTATATTTTTGTTTAAGCAAACTAAATTTTATAGCTCTTATGTGTTAAAGGGCAATCTTATCGCCTACACTTCTTAGCATTTACGCAACAATGCCGATTAATCAGTGGCTATCTTTTTCAATCATTTTGACCTACCATGTTTAAAGTTTTTTGGGAAAAAACATTTTCAAACCATGTAAAAGTTTTTTTAACTATTTCCTTATCCGATAACTCGCTTTAATTAAAGAAGTAGGATGGGCAGGCAGCGCCTGGTGCCAAAAGCCATACCCACAAAAATATTGCCAGTAAGCATTTTCTACCCATCGATACACCCCATTTTCCTCATAGGTTCTTTACATGTGTTGCAAGATAAGGAGCCCTACAACTAACCTTGCAGGCCTAACTGGTTGGTCTATTTTTCTACAAACAGCTTATCAAATTCTTCTTCTAGCTGCTTCCATCCAATCACCTTAAGATAGCTTGAATAAGAAGATGAGTTTGATTGAGTTTGTGGCTAAAGCGGAATTTAAAAAGGCGACCTTGCTGGCTGTCTAGCTTGTTTGGTTTCATAGTCAACTTTGCAAGAAATTAAGAGCTTTATAATAGATTTACTTGTAAAGAAAATATAGCATTTAAAAAAAGCTCCTAGAATCCTACTTTAAGGCGAAAGTGCTTTAAATCATATTGGACTATATAGTAGGGGATAGGGCTCTCTATATGCCAGCTACCTTACAAGTCTTTAAAATAGAACAAAGCTTATTTGCCACGCGTGTGCCTATGCAAATCAAAGAGGCCAAAGAACTCCTATTTGAAGCGCCTTACGACAAAACTGTAGAGATAGTAGAAGGTTATCGAGCTTTTAAGACTGCCTCTTGCTATGCAGGCGTTGAACAAAGATGGGTAGCCATCTTCAGCCAGGCGGCCTATCAAAGAGAATGCCGTACTTTAGCTAAGCATTACCTTAAGGACAGTGAAAAAGAAGCCAAAGCCTTTATTAAGGTTCATACAGCAAGGGGTTTCATGTCCAAGCAGTACTAAACGCCAATTAGATAAGTTTGTAAAAAAATTAAATATATACAGATTATAGAACCTCGATTTATTGCAACTCAAAAGTATACTACGTCTGGTCGGCCCAAAGCTAAGCAAAAATCTTCTATATCTAGCTATTACCTACAAGGCATAGTAGCTTGCTCTTTGCTTAACAAGTTAGCCGCTGCCCCCCCCCCTGGTGATAAGGATAGGAATTCGTTTGACTTGCTTTTTTAAATTTTTTATATTGCTTTTAAAAAATAAAAATGCTGAAAAGTCATTATTACCCAGGGAAATAAAATGCATCCTATCTCTTCGGCCTCTATTGAAAGTTTGCCCAATGAATTGCTGCTCCCTATCTTAGAGGCTTGCGTAGCCCCTTCCTTATTTAGCGTCTGTAAAAGATGGCATCATCTGCTGGCTTCTGAAGTGATGCCTTCTCTTTATAAAAAAATAGGTAAAGTACATGTGTCCCAAAGGGGTATTAGCAGGCAGGCTTTTATCTTAGATAGGATTTATAAGCTAGAAAGTAGACTTTCTGAAACAGCAAAGGTAAATGCAATTTTTAGGCAAATCTTTACTTTAGCTAGATCTCTTTCACCTCTAGAATTAGAATTTAAATGGATAACCGAGCAAAAAAGATATTTTACTCTGGCTAATTACTCCTCTTATCTTGTAAATATTAATCGCCTTTTGTTTTGGAAAAAACTTCCTGGAGGGGAAGAATACTTGAGCCGAGAAGCAATCAAATATTTGCCTCTAGAGAAAAAAGGGGAGCTTCTTATAGATTGGATGGAAGAAAATTGTAAAAACATCACGGCTTTGGATTTGTCTGGAGCAGGCTTGACTTATTTACCCTCAGAAATATGCCAGTTATCTCAGCTGCAAGAGCTTAACTTAAGCCAAAGCCAGCTCACCAGTCTTCCTGCAGAAATCGGGCAATTGTCTAAGCTGCAAAAGCTTAACTTAAGCCAAAACCAGCTCACCTGCTTGCCTGCAGAAATCGGACAACTGCCTCAGCTGCAATGGCTTAACTTAACTCAAAACCAGCTCACCTGCTTGCCTGCAGAAATCGGACAACTGCCTCAGCTGCAATGGCTTAACTTAACTCAAAACCAGCTCACCAGTCTGCCTAAAACAATCGGGCAATTGTCTCAGCTACAATTTCTTTACTTAAATCAAAACCAGCTCACCAGCCTGCCTGCAGAAATCGGGCAACTATTTCAGCTGATAGGGCTTTACTTAAGCCAAAACCAACTCACCAGTGTGTCTGCAGAAATCTGGCAAATGTCTTGGCTGCGAGCGCTTGACTTAAATCAAAACCAGCTCACCGCTCTACCTGCAGAAGTCGGGCAATTGTATCGGCTGAAAAGGCTTGAATTAAGTCAAAACCAGCTTACCTGCTTGCCTGCAGAAATCGGGCAGTTGTCTCAGCTGAAATGGCTTTACATAAGACAGAACCAGCTCACCTGCTTGCCTGCAGAAATCGGGCAGTTGTCTCAGCTGCAAACGCTTCACTTAAGAGAAAACCAACTCACCAGCCTTCCTGCCGAGCTCGGGCAGCTGTCTCAGGTGCAAAAGCTTTACTTAAACCAAAACCAGCTCACCAGCCTGCCTGCAGAAATCGGGCAATTGTCTCATCTGCAAAGGCTTGAATTAAATCAAAACCAGCTCACCAGCCTTCCTGCAGAAATCGAGCAGCTGTCTAAGCTGCAAGAGCTTGATTTAAGCCAAAACCAGCTCACCAGCCTTCCTGCAAAAATTGGGCAGCTGTCTGATCTGCTACAGCTTTACTTAAAGCAAAACCAGCTCACCACTCTGCCTGCAGAAATCGGGCAATTGTCTCAGCTGCAATATCTTTTCTTAAGCCAAAACCAGCTCACCAGCCTGCCTGTAGAAATCGGACGGCTGTCTCAGCTGCAAGCGCTTGACTTAAGCCAAAACCAACTCACCAGTCTGCCTGCAGAAATCTGGCAAATGTCTTGGCTGCAAGCGCTTGACTTAAATCAAAACCAGCTCACCTCTCTACCTGCAGAAGTCGGGCAGTTGTATCGGCTGAAAAGGCTTGAATTAAGCCAAAACCAGCTCACCAGCCTTCCTGCAGAAGTCGGGCAGCTGTCTCAGCTGGGATGGCTTTACTTAAGTCAAAACCAGCTCACCAGTCTACCTGCAGAAATCGGGCAATTGTCTAAGTTGCAAAAGCTTACCTTAAGAAGCAATCAGCTCACCAGCCTTCCTGCAGAAATCGGGCAATTGTCTCAGCTGGGATGGCTTTACTTAAGTCAAAACCAGCTCACCAGCCTTCCTGCAGAAATCGGGCAGTTGTCTCAGCTACAATGGCTTACCTTAAGAAGCAACCAGCTCACCAGTCTACCTGTAGAAATCGGACGGCTGTCTCAGCTGCAAAGGCTTTACTTAGGCCAAAACCAGCTTGCCAGCCTGCCTGCAGAAATCGGGCAGCTGCCTCAGCTGCAAACGCTTGAATTAAATCAAAACCAGCTCACCAGCCTTCCTGCAGAAATCGGGCAGCTGCCTCAGCTGCAAACGCTTAAATTAAATCAAAACCAGCTCACCAGCCTTCCTGCAGAAATTGGACAGCTGTCTGATCTGCTACAGCTTTACTTAAATCAAAACCAGCTCACCAACCTTCCTGCAGAGATAGGGCGGCTGTCTAAGCTGCAAGAGCTTTGCTTAAATCAAAACCAGCTCACCAGCCTGCCTGCAGAAATAGGACAATTGTCTAAGCTTACCAAGCTTGAATTAGCGAAAAATCCGTTGAAAGATATTGCAGAAAAGATAAGGCAGCGTTTTCAATTGTAGAATGGTTGTAAGTACTTTTTAAATGAGGGTGGACTAAAATAAAATAACAAACTTTTAGCCATCTTATCTTTAAAGAAGTCATCCGCTTTCCTTCCCGCAACTAAGTAAGCTTAAGCTAACCTATACATTTATAATGACAAGAAGTTTCTCTCTTTTTCTGCAGATTGCTAGGCTGGAAGAACAACCTTTCTTGACAGGAAGAAGCTAGGCGTATTGTATTCTATCATTTGGTAGAAGGATTGAAACATTGCGCCAAAAAGAGCCGTTTTTCTCAAATAAGGCAAAGAATCAATCTCATTCTTTTAGCCAAATCAAAATTGCCGCGTCACTTAATCGCCAAAACCTGTGGCTGCTCCCAAATGCTTGGAAGGTCCCCCCCCTTTCCTTGGATCTATCTGGAAAAAAAAGCGCCGGTAGATCATCTGGGAGTTGTTTTTCGTTGATAAGGATACGAATTGTTTTGGCTTGCCTTTTTAATTTTTTTATTTTACTTTTAAAAATAAAAATGCTGAAAAGCCATCATTACCAAAGGAAATAAAATGCATCCTATCTCTTCGGCATCTATTGAAAGCTTGCCCAATGAATTGCTACTCCTTATCTTAGAAGCCTGCGCAGTTCCTCCCTTATTTAGCGTCTGTAAAAGATGGCATCATTTGCTGGCTTCTGAAGTGATGCCTTCTCTCTCTAAGCTTGATTCAGAAGCCCATACATCGCTTGTTCTTGCGTGTAATGTTTAATATTGATGCGATGAATCGTATAAAAATAGATATTTGCAAGAGCTTGCGTGTCTTCAGTACGGTAATTCCTTATAAGTATTTCAGTGGTCATAATGCCCTATCCTTTAACGTAATTAAACTCTTTTTCAAACGTGTCGATCGTTTTTAAAATTAATTCCCAATCTGGGATTTCTCTGAAAAACATGGATTTCATCAGAACATAATCCTTCTCGAGTTCTTTTAGAATTCGCGGAGGAGGAAAAAGCTTCAAGGTTCTCTTTCGAGCTGTTCCGTAGTTTGCCCAACTTGATGCAAAGTAAATGCTTTTGTGGATGGCAACTCTTTCAAGTAGAGCTATCTCGATAAGAGCCTTCTCCTTGATCTCCGAATTGAGCAAACGAAAAAAGTCATAATAATGTCTTGAAATTCGTGGCGGAAGCTTTTTATCTTCGAGTAAATGTGCATATTGATGAAGGATAGTTGCTTTCTTTCAGAAAGTACGCTCAGCATTCAGTACTTGAACCAATATTTCAGATTCATGGATTTTTTCTTTTAGTGCCTCTTTAGTGTAGCTTTTTATTCTATATTCGCTGACAGGCCAGTGTTCTGATCTTGCACCAATTTCGATTTTTACAAGCGGACGAATGTATCCAGCTTTTGAGGTTTCGCTTGGATATTCAAATAATAATGTTTGGGCAGCGAGGCCTTCTGGGTCAGGGAAGACTTGCCACCCATCAATTGTTCCGAGTTTTGCAGCAAAAGCATCTTTAAGTTCAGCTAGCATCTGAGTTTGAACATAATTGGAGCAAGCTTTTGAAAGATTATCGATGATTGCATTTTGCTTTTTCTTGGATGGTGCATTTTCAGGGTCATGGGGTGCACCACAACCAAAGAATTCTCTTTCAATTGAAAGATCAATATCTTCTGAAAAACGATCAATCAATCCATATACTTTTGAAAGGGACGTACCTCGTTTAAAGGTGAGATGCGGCCTCATCTTCTCTAGCGAGAATAGTCTTTCCAAAACCCATACGACCCAATAATCTTTCTCAATAATTTCAAAGGGCAGGTTCTTGATATCAGTGGCAGCTCTTCAGTGGCAGCTCTAAAGAAAAGTTCCCGTTCATCTTTAGACAAAAGATGAATTTCCTTCATGGCTTGAGCCCCATAATTTCAAAAATAAAGAGATCGTATCCCTGCAGGTGCAAATTTCATATTCTGTCTAATTTCATTTTCTTTTGAATCTTTAAGGAATTTTGATACCTGTGCACGTGCTGCCTGGTCAATGTGATCTTTTCCTAAATTTTTCAAAGCTTGAATCAGAAGACCTTCTCGAGTTCCCGCAGAAGACATAATTTTTTTCGTGGTCTTTTTAAAAATAATTTTTCGATTACCTATTTTGACTTTTTTGGAGGGGCCTTCGATTAAAAACATGGCACGACCCTGAACTTGTAAAGAAAGGCCCACTAAATTGGCAGCATGAGCTCCGGCAGGTTGAATTTGAACCCCATTTTTTTCCGCAATAGCCTTAGCAACTTCATTCAAATCTGAGGGATTATCCCCAGTAGATCATGTATTTTGGGGTAATCATAAACGCCTTGAGCGAGCCGACGGAGGATGTTTTGTTTTTGAAGCTGTGAAAGAGCTTTTCGAATAGAGGTATCACTACCCAGATCCGAAAAGTGCATGGGCGTAAAACACCAACCGCGGCCCTGCTCAATAATCCTATTTTTTACTGCGATTTCGATACTTTGGCGCATTTCGAGTCTCTCTTTTTCACAAAAAGATGCTATTTTTGTGAATTACTAGAATCGTTTATGAAAACGGTTAGAGTGTTTATTTTAAACCCAGGGAAAGTGTGTTAGTATCTTGAGCCATATAAAGGGAATAAAATCGCTACAGTTAAAGCAAAAATTTTCTTTGAAAAGCGGTTCTGGGTAAAAACTTTTGAGCGGACCGATAAAGCAGGGTAGGCAATTGCAAGGACTATTTTGGGTGGTTAACCGTCTGATCCTGAGATTCATAAGTTTGTTCTTAATCATTATCCTGAAATAAAATTTGGAGAAGTTAAGGAAATCAACATTCAAATCCAGCGCATGAATCCAAAGAGAGTACAAAGAGAAGTCCGCCGTGAAATGGCAAGAATGAAGGAAACGACACAGCCTTCAACTTTAGCACAAGATTACAGGCGAGGAGGGCTTGAGAAGAAAAGAAAGAAAAGAAAATTATTAGCAGTGCCGAAAAACAAGATCGCACAGATGATCAATTTGCACTCAAGCAAAAAAAAGAAAAGAGAAGCATCGAGGGCATTACTAAAGCGTTATCATCTCTAAGGAATAACTCAAATTATATGAATTAACTTTCCTGTTTTTTGAAGAGCCTTTCTCTGGGCTGTCCATACCCACCATGAAGTAGGTTCTCCCGTCTTAGCTTCATGTATAATGGCGGCAAATACGTCCCACATACAAGGATCATGGGGTTTTCCTGTTAACCTTTCTAATTGTTCAAACAATTGAGTAGCATCATGATGAATTAAGTCTTCGACTAAATGAATATTCAGAATGCTTAAATCCCGTAAAATTGCTTTCCCAACATTTTTTAGATCTTTAAGATTCTTTTTTTTGACAGACATTTGCTATTCCTTTATTGCATTGCAAATTTCGACAATGAAACCATTATTGTCACGGACATAAGAAACGATTTGACCCCACGGTTTTTGAGCAGGTTTAAGAATTTCTACTGCTCCAGAATCAATCGCGTGTTGAAATTGCTTCTCCACATTATCGACTATAAACGCAATTTCAGCACCAGCAGCTAGTTCTTTTTGGCGATTTGGCCGAAATTGATGGGAAGCCATCACAACATCTTCGTCAGCAAATGCTAAAATTGTTTGGCCTGTTTCCATTTCTGCATATTGATTGCTTTCATGAATAAATCGAAGCTTTAGCTTAAAAGCTTTTTCGTAGAAAGAAACTGTTGTGGGCACGTCTTTGACATAGATAATAATGTAACCGAGATGCATGTTAGGCCTAAGAATTAATTTTTTTTATGAAAACATTAGCAATAAAGCTTCATTTTTTACTCCAGAGTGACAATATTTTGGGAAATTGACGCGCTTTCTCTATGAGTCACAGAGGTCACCCTTGTCACAGTGGATATAGCAGAAGATGCGGAAAAACGAAATAGTTGTATGCTGTTTTCATCCAGTTTAGTGCGTAATTGGACTTTATGTACTTAAAATTTCCGTTGAATTTTTTGATGCGCAAGCCTCTGAAAATAAAAAGCTTCACTTCTAAAAGTGAAGCTTAATAATCGGTTGGAGGTGGAGAGAATCGAACTCTCGTCCTGAGCAAACTACATAGTGACCACTACATGCTTAGTGTTCTGAAAATAAGTAGATTCCGCTGCAGAACACGCCACTGGAAACTACTCGCCTCAATTAATCTTGAGTTTAAATTTCTCTAAGGCTGGAGAAACTTAGCTCATACCAAGAAAATGACAGTAGACTCTAAAATCCTCGGTCCAATTTCAGACTACTGCGCAAGCACTGCAATTAAGCAGCGCGTGCTACGACTTCAAAGTTAGCTTCAGCCACAGGGCTAAAGTCAACAGCGATTACGTTTGTGCTTGTTTTGGCACTTAATTGTTCACCGGCTTTTTTAGGAGGCCAACCGATACCCTCCGCATGCAATCAATACCTCGCTTCCCAGTCGAAACCATGACACCCCCGGAAAGATGGATGTTTGATAAAACTGTAAGATTAGCATTGCCTTTTCTTAATAAAAGAATAACGTAAAAAAAAATAAAATAGAAGCAAATTTTTTACGTGAAGGAGAAGAAATAAGATGCTTGCTAGACATTTTCGAGAGAAAATATTATTATTTTTGCCTATGGCTTCGAAAACAATTTTATATTACTTAGTAGGTTAGCGAATGTTTGCAGAAATTCTTCCAGAAAGTTTTGATGAGCGTGAAAAAAGAATTCTTGAATTTTGGAGTGTAAATAAAATTTTCACACGATCAGTAGAAGAAAATCGAGATAAACCTCTTTTTGCTTTTTATGATGGTCCTCCTTTTGCTACAGGTCTTCCTCATTATGGTCATTTATTAGCAGGCACCATTAAAGATGTAGTTTTGCGTTATAAAACCATGAAAGGATTTTGCGTGCCTCGGCGTTTCGGCTGGGATTGCCACGGTCTTCCTGTGGAAAATGAGATTGAAAAAATGCATAACCTCTCGGGTGGAGATGCTATTCAAACTTTTGGGATAGCTAATTTCAACGAGGAGTGTAGAAAAATTGTTTTACGTTATACTGAAGAGTGGAAAACGATTGTCCAGCGTATGGGGAGATGGGTTGACTTTGATCAAACTTATCGAACGATGGATGTGAATTTTATGGAATCGGTATGGTGGGTCTTTCAGCAGCTTTATAATAAAGGGCTGGTTTATGAGGGCTATAAAGTCATGCCTTATTCTGCTAAGCTAGGAACACCACTTTCTAATTTTGAAGCAGGCGAAAATTATAAAGAGGTAGATGATCCTGCTTTAACTATAGCTTTTCCTTTGCTAGATGAACCTCATACAGCTATTTTAGCCTGGACCACTACTCCCTGGACGCTTGTTTCTAATTTAGCTCTCATGGTAGGGCCTGAGATAGACTATGTAAAAATCCTACACATTGCCTCTGCCCAACACTACATTTTAGCAAAGTCTAGGCTCTCGGCTACTTTTAAGAGTGAAAGCGAATATGAAATATTAGAAGAAATGAAGGGTAGGGACTTAGCAGGTAAAAGTTATAAGCCGCCTTTTAAATATTTTGCTGATAGAGCGAGCCATGGAGCTTTTCGTATAATTCTTGAGGATAGCGTGTCGGTAGAAGAGGGCACGGGAATTGTTCATGCAGCCCCTGCTTTTGGAGAAGTAGATTTCTATGCGTGTCAAAGAGAGGGCATAGAGATTGTGTGTCCCGTCGATAGCAATGGACTTTTCACTAGTGAAATTCCTGAATACCAAGGATTATTTGTTAAAGAGGCGGATAAAGAGATCATTAAGCACTTAAAGAAAGAGGGTATAGTCTTTTCTCATGGTGTCTGCCGCCACCGCTATCCTTTCTGCTGGCGATCTGACACTCCTCTTATTTATAAAGCTGTAACTACCTGGTTCGTAGCTGTAGAAAAAATAAAAGACTCGTTGGTAAAAGCTAATGAGCAAATTCATTGGACTCCCTCGTATGTTAAGCATGGGCGTTTTGGTAAATGGTTAGAAGGTGCTAGAGATTGGGCTATCAGTCGAAATCGCTACTGGGGGACTCCTATTCCTATCTGGCGCGCAGACGATGGAGAGATGCTTGTTATCGGAAGCATTCAAGAGCTAGAAACCAAAAGTGGGACTAACATTAAAGACTTACATCGACATTTTATTGATCAGCTAACTCTCACCCACAATGGAAAAGTTTTTAGACGTATCACCGAAGTCTTCGATTGTTGGTTTGAGTCGGGCTCTATGCCGTACGCGCAAAATCATTATCCCTTTGAAAATCAAGAGCTTTTCCAGAAGATATTTCCTGCAGATTTTATTGCAGAAGGTTTAGATCAGACACGCGGTTGGTTTTATACGTTAACTATTCTATCCACCGCCCTTTTTGATCAGCCAGCATTTAAAAACGTTATTGTGAATGGAATCGTCTTGGCAGAGGATGGGGCAAAAATGTCCAAGCGCTTGCGCAATTATCCTGATCCTAGCCTTGTCATTGAGCGTTTTGGCGCCGATGCGGTTCGTGTCTATATGATGCATAGTCCGGCAGTACGTGCCGAAGACCTTTGCTTTGTGGAATCAGGGGTGGAGCTTATCTTACGTCAAGTAATGCTGCCTTTATGGAATGCTTATAGCTTTTTTATCACCTACGCACGTATCTATGGCTGGCGCCCTTGTGGTCAGCTGAAAAAGCCCGTCGCTATTATCGATCGATGGGTAATCTCGCTTCTAAATAAGCTTATCAAACAAGTAGAAGTAGGAATGGATGATTATAACCTTAGCCATGGTATCGAGCCTACAATTTATTTCATTGAGCAGCTGACTAATTGGTATATCAGACGTTCGCGCCGCCGCTTCTGGGAAGAAAAAGCGTCTAATGATCGTAATGAAGCTTTTGCCACTCTTTATCATGTTCTATTGACCTTTACGAAGGTGGCAGCACCTTATATTCCTTTTATGAGCGAAGCTATTTATCAGAATCTGAGAAGTGAAGAAATGCCTCAATCCGTTCACCTTTGTGCTTATCCAGAATATAATGAGCAGATGCGTGATGAGCAACTGGAGGCCGCCATGGCTGCGGTACAAAGTACGGTAAGTTTAGGCCATGCTTTAAGAAAAGAGCATAAGCTTAAAGTTCGACAACCGCTGGCGAAGGCTCATATTATTTCCGCTGATAGCGTGACTCTTCAATTTTTAAAAGAGCAACAGCACCTGATTGCCGATGAACTAAATGTGAAAATAATCGAATTTGCCGAGAAAGAGTCTTCATTTGTTAATCTTAAAGCTAAGCCTAATTTTCGCATCTTAGGCAAAAAAGTGGGTAAGTTAATGAAAGCTACTCAGCAAGCAATTGATGCTTTTAATCAAGAACAATTATCTACCTTATTGAAAGGTCATTCGCTTCCTTTAATCATAGAAGAGACAGAAGTAGTGTTGACTTCGGAAGATGTTCAGGTTGAACGCCAGGTTTTTGAGGGCCTAGCTGGAGCTAATGAAGGATCGATCACTATTGTTTTAGAGACAGCTTTAAATGAAGATCTTTTAATGGAAGGGATTGCCAGGGAGCTCGTGAATAAAATTAATACAATGCGGCGAGAAGCTAATTTAGAAGTGACTGATCGCATTCACGTAAATATAGAAACAACCGAACGAGTAAAGCTAGCTTTTGAGCATTATAAAGAATATGTGCAACAAGAAGTATTGGCGGTTACTGTAGAGTTTAACGAATCCCCTGAAGGCGATGAGTGGGATATTAACAATGAGCCGGCTAGGATCTATTTAAATAAGGCCCATGCTGCTTGAACACCTCTTGGCTCTACTTTACACCCTTGCTCCTTTCCTCTTAAGGTAAGGGAGTAAGGCAGTGCCCATTCATTCGTTATGGGTGAAAGGGAGGTGAGCCAGCTGCTTCTGTCCATAAATAGTGAATGATTTATATTTTGATTAGAATAGATGTTTGTCTATAAAAAATTTAAAGTGGCAGCTTAGCAGCAGGTAATATGTTTTAAAAGACTTTCCTCCTTATTTTAAAAAGAACTGAATGATTACCAGCTCCTTTTTTACCTAATGACATACCTTACGTACAGATAAGCTGAAAAGATTACTTTATAGTTATGACTTTTTCCTTGAAAAAAGCTATAAGCTATCTGATGGTGGTTTGTTTTAATCAGAAGTTTGTCAGTGAGTTTTGCTTTAAGGGGAGGCTATGAGAGCTTCCTCGGTAGCAAAAAGAGACAGCAAATAGTGTTTATAAAGCTCAAAGCGGGCACGTTTTTTTAACAAAGATAAACGCTAATAGAAAATATTTTGGAAATCTGGCTTTTTTAATTCTATAGCTGTAGATTTTTATAGCTTGAGAGTAATATTTCTATTCCTTAAAATACATTCTTTAAAACTCGGATCGTTTAGCTTAAAAAGGAATCATCATTTGTTAAAAGAGCTTCTCCAAAAAGAAAACTGTTATTTAAATTATTTTTTTGAAAAGATCGATTTATCTGTTGCTGAGATTGTTGTACAGTCTTTAAGAGATTGCCAGGGAGTTATAGTTTTCTCAGGTGTAGGGAAAAGCGGTTTAGTAGCAGAAAAAATTGCTATGACCATGACTTCTACCGGCTCACGAGCTTTATTTATTTCCCCCACAAACGCTTTACATGGCGATATAGGCATAGTTTCTGAAAAAGACGTATTTGTTTTTCTTAGTAAAAGTGGAGAGAGTGAAGAACTTTTATCTCTTATCCCTACTTTGCGTAATCGGCGAGTAAAAATTATAGGGATTGTCTCCAATGCAAAAAGCCGTTTAGCTAAAGCTAGTGATATATATATCGATCTTCCTTTGCAGCAAGAGCTTTGCCCGTTTGATATAGTGCCGACTACGTCTGCTGTTATACAGCTTATATTTGGAGACATTCTGGCTGTTGCCCTCATGCGCATGAAAAATTTTAGTTTGGAAGAATATGTTAAAAATCATCCTGCAGGTAGGATTGGTAAACGCATCTCGCTTAAAGTGTCTGATTTAATGATCACCGGCTCTAGCCTTCCTATATGCAAGCCTCAAGATAAATTGGTAAATACTCTTGTAGAATTATCTAATAAACGTTGTGGTTGTGTATTAGTGATTGACGAAGCTGAAATTCTACAGGGGATATTTACTGATGGAGATTTAAGGCGGGCTTTGCAATCCCATGGGGCTGCTTCCCTGCAATTGCCTATGAAAGATCTAATGATCCAAACAGCTCGGTGGGTTGCTCCTCATAACTTGGCGTGGGATGCCATGCGTAAGATGGAAGGAGACCAAAAAAATGCTATTACGGTATTACCTGTTCTTACCGAGCATAAAAAGCTGCTAGGCCTTATCAAATTACATGATATTGTCCAATCGGGAATATGAACGTTCCCACGCTTAAGCCTTTATCATTTAGCTGCTAATTTTTCTTTAAATATGCTTAGGCAGAAAGGTAATCGTTCTTACTTTCTATAAATAGTTCGACCTGAATTAACCTTAAAAATTTCTTCATTGCATCCATTTTAGAAAGAAAAATTATGAATTTTCTTTTAGACCTAAGCTAAAAAACTGCAAATCCAAGAATTTTTGTTGATGAGTATGAAAATTGGCTAAAAATTAAGAGTTTTAGAGCAGGAGGTAGCCTTCAAGATAGAGCGTCAAAGCAATTTAAAGAAGAAATTAAGCTTTTAAGCCTGAATAAAGACATTTGGGAGAATTTTGGGCGACTAACCAGTTGTAAATTAAACGCATGTTATGGCCAATTCCACATAGAATGGCGTTAAAACAATCTCCCAAACGGCCTTTAAGGTAATTGCGTCCCAGTTTGCCATCATTCTTCATGTGGCCGATATGGGGTTCTATCGCTTGGCGTCTTTTGAGTTGGGACTTAATCCACTGTGTAAGGCCTTTTCTTTGCCCAGAAATAAATATGCTTTTGCCTTCTACCGTATGACCTCGATAACCTTTATCTACAAAAGCTACTTCGATGTTCTTGCCGCTATTATGTTGAGCTTTCTTAATAGCTTCTTCAAGCGTATGCCCATCGTACGGATTGCCATGAATGGCTCTAACATCTAAAGCTAACCCTTCTTGATGAGTGATGACTAGCGAAGTTTTGCAGCCAAATTCATATCTT
>NZ_JAEMUE010000071.1:0-10111 GCF_018342435.1 Neochlamydia sp. AcF65 | reverse complement strand
TGTAATGATTTACTTGTAAAGAAAATATAGCATTTTTTGATAAAAAACTCTCCTAAAATATTATCTCAGGGCAAAAATACTTTAAATCATGTTGAACTACTTATGTAAAAGTGATCGTTTTAAGGAAAGAAGTAGCTGCTTTATTTAATAGGTTGTATTTAATTAACTTGTTGCTTTCTTTTAAATTTAATAACATGATTGTGTTTAGTTGTTTTTAATTTAAGCTCGTTATTGAGGGATATTCAGTGGAAATAAATAAGTTATCTCAGGCTTGCAGTTATATAGATAAGGTGGCTGATTACATACCCATCGTCAGTACAGTAACTAACCTATTTGATATTTTTCAAAAACAGGTCATTTTACGCTCTAAACAAAAAGAAAATATAAATAAAAGCTCCTATTATCGACATCTTAGTCAGAAAAGCTTTAAACGGTGTATCATCTTGCTAATTCCTATTCTAGGAAATATAGTTGTAGGCATTTGGGACTTTACTCATCAAAAATGCTACCCTAGCTCCCCCCCAGCGGTGCATCCTGCATCTCCACAGCTTAGCTTCCCTTCCAGTAATACAGCCGCTATGCTTACCGCTGTCCAGCAAAACGTTTGGACCCCTGAGCCTGCTGAGCTTAAGCTAAAAAGCAGGAAAAGTAAGGAAGCTGTTGCCGTTCAGAAGGAGCCGCGACATGTGGGGGAGTGGCTATCAGAAATAGAATTAAATAAAGAAAAGAGATGTCTGCTTGCTGCCGTTAGACGAGATGGCTTGAAACTTCAGTATGCAAGTGAAGTTCAAAAAAAAGATAAAAAAGTGGTGCTTGCTGCCGTTCAGCAAAATGGTAAGGCACTTGCATACGCCAACCAGGCATTAAAAGAAGATGAAGATGTCGTGCTTGCTGCTGTTCAGCAAAATGGCACGTCCTTTGAGTATGCGCATGGGAAACTTAAAAATGAGAGAAGTTTTGTGCTTGCTGCCGTTAAGCAAGATGGCCGGGCACTTCAGTACGCCAGCCAAGAATTAAAAGAAGATAGAGAAGTAGTATTTGCTGCCGTTAAGCAGAATGGCTCGGCACTTCAGTACGCCAGCCAGGAATTAAAAAAAGATAAAGAAGTGGTGCTTGCTGCTGTTGAGCAAAATGGCTGGCTACTTCGGGAGGCAAGCCAGGAGTTAAAAAAAGATAAAGAAGTGGTGCTTGCTGCCGTTAAGCGAGATGGCTGGGCACTTCAGTACGCCAGCCAGGAATTAAAAAAAGATAAGGAAGTGGTGCTTGCTGCCGTTAAGCAACATGGCTTGGCACTTGAGTACGCCAGCCAGGCATTAAAAGAAGATAAAGAAGTAGTGCTTGCTGCCGTTAAGCAACATGGCTTTGCATCTTATTATGCCAGCCAAAAATTAAAAGAAAATAGAGAAGTGGTGCTTGCTGCCGTCCAGCAAAATGGCTCGACCTTTGAGTATGCGCCTGAAGAGCTTAAAAATGAGAGAAGTTTTGTACTTATTGCCGTTCAACAAAAAGGTTGGGCACTTAAGTTCGCAAGCCAGAAGTTAAAAGAAGATAAAGAAGTGGTGTTTGCGGCTATTGAGCAAGATGGCTCGGTACTTGAGTACGCAAGCCAGGATTTAAAAAAAGATAATGAAGTAGTCCTTGCTGCCGTTAAGCAAGATGGCATGGCACTTAAGTTTGCAAGCCAGAAGTTAAAAGAAGATAAAGAAGTGGTGCTTGCTGCTATTAAGCAAAATGGCTTGGCACTTGAGTACGCCAGCCAGGAATTAAAAGAAGATAAAGAAGTGGTGCTTGCTGCTATTAAGCAAAATGGCTGCGCACTTCAGTACGCCAGCCAGGGTTTAAAGAAAGATAAAGAGGTGGTACTTGCTGCTGTTAAGCAAAATGGCCTGGCACTTCGGCATGCAGGCAAGAAATTAAAAAAAGATAGAGAAATTGTGCTTGCTGCTGTGCAGCAAGAGGGCCGATCACTTGGGTATGTAAGCAAAGAAGATAAAGAAGTGGTGCTTGCTGCCCTCAAGCAAGATGGCTGGGTACTTAAGTACGCAAGCCAGGTATTGAAAAGAGATAAAGAATTTGTACTTGCTGCTGTTAAGCAAAATGGCTGGGCACTTGAGTACGCCAGCCAGGCATTAAAAGAAGATAAAGAAGTAGTGCTTGTTGCCGTTGAGCAAAATGGCTGGGCACTTGAGTACGCCAGCCAGGAGCTAAAGGAAGATAAAGAAATTGTGCTTGCTGCAGTTAAGCAAGATGGCTTGGCACTTAAGTTTGCAAGCCAGGAGTTAAAAGAAGATAAAGAAGTGGTGCTCGCTGCCGTTAAGCAAAATGGCTGTGCACTTCAGTACACCAGCCTGGCATTAAAGAATGATAAAGAAGTGGTACTTGCTGCCGTTAAGCAAAATGGCTTAGCCTTTTATTACGCAAGCCAGATGCTAAACAAAGATAAAGAAGTGGTGCTTGCTGCCGTTAAGCAAAATGATAGGGCACTTCAGTTCGCCAGCCAGGAGTTAAAAGAAGATGAAGAAGTAGTGCTTGCTGCCGTTAAGCAAAGAGACGCAGCACTTCAGTATGATAGAGAAGAGTTAAGGATTTGAAAAGGAAGAGCTAAAGATCACGATAGAGCTAGGTTAAAAAAGTTACTATAAGCTTAAAGCACGTATGGCCAACTTCACGTTTAAACTCAATCAAGAATAGATCTAAGTCGCTTTCTATAGAGTGCAAAGGTAACTGTTTATACGCTTTAAAAAAACTTAGTCTGCATACCCAACCTTCTGAAAGATCCGCTTATGCTTAACAAAAGGGGCTTTATAAAGTACGTGAGTGCATAAAGAGTAGATGAAAAGCATATTGTTTTTACTTCGAGCAGAAAAATGACTTTATCATCCTGAGCACCTATCAATTACTGTCGACTAATGAGATTACTTTCCATAAGGCGCGTTGTTTAAAATTTTATCCGCATTGCCGCTTCTGCCATGCCTAGGATTGATAAGATTTATCCATAGCAGCAGATTGAGGTTTCTCTATCAAATTCTGAGGACATTTAATAGATTTTGTAACAAAGGGGGGCCTTGTTGCAATAGGGAAAGATGCTTAAAAACACGATGGAGCCTAAAAATTCTCCTCAAAATTGAGAAGAATATTTAGCAATCTGGGGGAGGCAGTTCCTTTCCAAAAACTCTTATCGACTTAGAAAAATAGATATGGCTTACTTAAATCTCGTTAAGCGTGCTTTAAGAATAGAGCTTAAGCCTTTTGCGTCTATACTTATTTAAGAGATTCTCTCTCCTAAGGTATGGAAGTTATAGGTCAATGTTATGTTTGGTAAGGAGTTCTTTTAACTTGGGAACCAAATTGCGTTTACGATGGTGTTCCTCAAGAAGCTGCCGGATATTTTTAGTCCATTGAGCGATAGATTGTGCTTGTATAGCAGCAAGATAAGCTTTATCCAACCACTCTGCTGCTCGGCCATAATAAGATGCCCCTTGCTGAATGGACTCTGTGGCAAGTTTTTGACAGTTTTTTAAAGCCCATTCAGGCCGCTGAGTTAAAGCTTCTTCAATAAGAAACTCCGGAATAGTCCTAAATTTTTCTGCAATCTTAATAGCTTCATCAATCATTTTCTCATATAAAAGAATTTTAATTGACTCCTCATAATGGTAGGGCCTGTCAATTTGAACAAATTTTAAAATGCCTGGTTTGATGATATCCCATTGGCTTTGCGCCCCCTTTTGTAAAGCTTTATAGTCTTCCAAAGAAGAGGCCATAGTAAGCAAATCTACTCCAGCTCTTATACCTATCTGGATTTGACCTGCTTCAAAAGCTAGATCTCTTGTCCATCTTAATAAATTTCTTGCTAGCCAACCTTCTTCATGGGGTCTTTTATAGCAAAGAGCTGTTTTTAAAGCCAATTGGAGCTCTTTACATCCATAAAATTGCTGAGAAAGCTCTAAAAGTAGATTAGGGTCTCGAATATGGCTACTAATGAAATTTTCTGCTTCAACATATCTTTTAAGCTCAATGAGTAATTTCGCATATTCTTCGTCCATGCGCGCTAGATGAGCTAAAAGTAGACAGGTATCAAGCTTTTTTCGTCGTTTTAAAACATGAAAAGCAACGCTGGCAATTTTTTTGCTGACCTCTTCATCTAGCTCAGTAGCAAAAACTGCTTGATTAGTAAGAGCTGCTTTCAGTAAGGGATAGTCCCAGCCAACCTTCATCAATTCAAGAGCAGCATCAAAAGCGCCATCCGATTCTTCGTTCCAATCATAAAAAATTTCAATCCAGACTGCTTTTTCTTGCGAAGAAAAATGACTGATAAGAATGGCTTCTATCCAAAGCGACGCTAAAGCATCTAAAAGTTCCTCGTAAAGGTCATCTCCGCCAAAGTCGGTAAAGGTTTCTTTTCTTTCTATTAACGGCTTAGTGATCGCCTTTAGAATAGCAAAAGCATTAACCCCATCTTCAGCTTTTAAGAAAGGAATAACTTGTTCCATTAGTTCTTCAATTCTTAAAGCTATCTGGCTTAAACCCTCTCCTTCATCGTCCCAAAAATCATAATCCTGATAAAGGATATCTTCCATTTCACTAACAATGACTTGAGTATCCAGAAGAGATGTTGGTTCCCCGGTTGCTACAGGGCGGATAAGAAAGATTCGAATATCCTTCACCAGATAAGGATGTTGCTCGATCAGCCTTAATAATAATGATCTAAGCGTGCTCAGATCTAAGGTTCTTAGTATCTCTTCTAAAGGAGGTTCCAAGGATTCAATACCTTGACGAGCCATTTTAAGTAAGACTGCTACAAGGTGCTTGCAAGGATAAAAATCACACGGGCAGGAGCAGTAGCCTTTTTGCCAATCTTGATTTTTTAGAGAAACTTTTACTTGGTAAGGCTCGGGTGAGCTACCTTGAACTGTAGCATATAAAGTATCCGTGGCTATGGTTAAAAAAGTAACTTTTTCAATGTAATTTTCACCCTTAAGGAAAGTGTTTGGAAAACACCATTCTTTAATCATAGCTTCATTAAAATAAAAAGGATTTTTTCTCATAATTTTTGGCTCTGTTATCAAAATCCTCAATCAAATTAAATACATATTTTGCTGTTTTAAAGCCTTTTATTCCAAGTATTTAACGGCCCAAGCAAAAATAAAGCATGAGTATTTTCTTTAGGTTCTCGCTGCGTTAAGTCCAATTTTAAAAAAATTTGAACAATCCTCTAGGCGTTCATCAATAATCTTTCGGTTTTTCTTGTCGCCCATCATATTTTGAGGCAGAAAAGGAATATTTTCTGGCCGCTGATTAGGAAGCTCATTGGGGTGCTGAGCCTTCCAGTGATACAATTCTTCACGTTCATACATTGACTTTCCCAAGCCATGCGCAAGTAGCTGGAGGTTGCGCATGATAAGAATAGTAACCAGCTGAGGTTGGAGGCAGACTCTGAGGAAAAGGCATAGGAAAGGGTAGAGGAGATGGTGCACGGTAAGGATGGTGACTATTTGGAACAGGGGGTAGGCTTGGAGCCGCTGGCAAGGTAGGGGAGTAGGGCGATTTGGCGGTGGTGGTGCTGAGGGGGATATGCGCTGTCGTTTAGCAGATTGATCCTGCTGTAGTGGAAGCACGCGAGAAGCAGAAGAAGTAGATTGCCCTTCTTCTCTCTGAGATTGCTGCTCCTCTATTTGAGATGTTTCACCTTTACGCTTTTTAGCTAAGCTTAATAAGCGGCTGTATTAGGCAGATTGATTCAAATTCACCTGTTGGATGCGCTCTAATTGAGAAGCAGAAGGAGGCAAAGAGGTGGATTGTCCTTCCTCTCTCTGAGGTTGCTGTTCTTCTGTTTGAGAGATTTCAGTTGTACGTGTTTTAAAGGAAGAAACAACTGGCATATTTTCAAGAGGTGGGGAGGGGGGAGTTGATCCTGCGCCTCGCATAAATTTTTTCCTAGGTGACATTATTGGTGACATTAATAGAGTGTATGATAAATATGAACATATCACTAAATAAAAAAATGTAAACTAAAAAGGAGAGTTGAAATGATTAGTAACATTTTTGATAATTATTTGACCAAAGTAGATAAATTTACGGCGTTGTTGCGCCATGTTGCTCAAAAGTTTGAAGAAAAAGGACGGATAGAAATAGCCCATCTTTTATATCAAAAAGCTGCTCAAAATCACGATCCTGTAGCCATTGATTATTTGATATAATTTTATGAGCAAAAAGGAGTGGAACAGTACCAAGAAGCGATTAATAAATTGAAATCTCAGCTGGCTAAGGTCGTTCAACAACTTAACCCTGATTCTCTTCTTAAAAAACCCTATTCTTTGCCTCCTATTTCTTATTCTGGGGAAGGAACCATCCGCGGTTGATAAATTTTGGCATCGACTTGGCGAATTGCCAAGTTGATGGAATTTTAACCAGTTTTTAGCTCATCTAAAAGCATCGTTTATTCGATAAAAATACCTGTTTTTTGAGAGTTGGAGAGAGTCGATTAATCTTTAGCATGCTTTATTTTCGAGTGCTGGGATAGCGTGCATCTAGAAAGAAGAGCAGCTTTCCGACCTATATTTTGCACTCCCGTTTTATCGTTTGGAGAAGGGGTTAATATTTCCTTAGTTCACCTTTTGACAAAAAATTCTATGGAAAGCTGTTATAGCTGGATTGAGGGATCACTACTGTGTCTGGGAAATCATTTTTTTGTTTATCTTTTCTGTGCAGGGCAAAGAAGCTATCAAATATATACGCAATCGTTATTTTGGATGGTTTAAATGTATCGCTTGCCATTCGAAAATGATGTTTCGCATTTCATCTCAATTCTAAAAAGCAGTGTCTCCAAAATTATCATTTTGAAGGAAGTTTAAAGAGCCAAATGAATTGTAGAATCCTTTTTGGATTCTATAATTCATAGTAAAATTAGGCACTCCAAGAGAAGATACTTGCTTCTTGGTCTGGCATTTTCATTAATGTCTAAGCGAGCTGATCGGATTGTTGTACAGCCTCTTGCTGCATTTGGATGACAGAATCTAACGTTATTCCTTAATCGCTAATTTGGCAGCTGTGCCATCCGTCATGGTTAGCGACCCAGGGTCGGCAGTTTTAGTGACCCACCCTAGCTACCAAAATTTTTTTCTTTATTTCTCTTAAACTGCATACACGATGATATACTTTTTTATTCTTGACAGCTAGGCAACTTTTCTTGATAACTCAACAGTTACATTTTCTTGTACTGCATTTAAATGTTCACAAGAAGGCCTTAAAACAAAGATTGCATCTAGCGTCTTTTCGAAATTACGGAAGAGTTCTTTTGAATTTTCATTTTCAATAATTTCTCTTCCAACTTGGCACAAAGCATCCACTCTAGACTTTTCTACTGGGCTCCCCAAGGTTGCTAAAGGGAGTTTGTTCTTAATGAAATTTGTTTGAGACAAATGAAAAAGAAAGCAGTGGTAAACAGCAGGCTTAGAATCAAAGGTCGTTCTGATCCCTCAACGCCGCACTGTTGGCCAAACTGCAAAACCCACAATGACTACTCCAATCTTCAATAAAAAACCTCTAATAATCATCTCAAAATATATCCTTGCACCACATCTTTCATCTTCCATGAAAGATTTGCAGCCATAAGATAGCGATACTCATTTTCTTCCTCATATATGAGGACTATTACCCATCGTTTTCTATGATGAGAAGGAACATATAACCTTGCTCCCCCGGCTTGGACTCCATTTTTTTTTATCACCGCGAATGAAAATTTCCTGCTTCCAGTCTTGGTAGGCTTCAAAGAATTCTTGGCATGAGAGAGACTTTTTACCCCGCATGACTTTTTGATTCTTTCTTAAGTTGAGTAATGATTTGCACTCCAGGCCAAATAGCTTCTACTCCATCTACAAACAAGCTATTGCCGTAAAAAGTATTAGTGAGTACGCAAGCGACTTTAAAAGCAGGAAATTCACAGGCAAAATTTTTAAGTAATTGCAAAGCTAGTGTATACTTTTTTGGATATTCTATTGACCTTTTAGGCTCTTGGGGAGGGTCTTTTTTAGAAATTCCCCACCTTTTTAGCTTCCTCACTTCCTGTCACCATCTTGTGAGTACGGGATCGGGAGAATAAAAGGCAAAGGAGACGGAAATGCAAAATTTTTTAGTCACTAGCTGAAGAAATACTATATTTTGACCACAAAAGTAACCACTTGTTTTTTTATCCCGGATTTTATGCAAATGATGCAATTTCTCAGCATTTTTTGATCGCCTGTGATCTTTATCATCCATAATAAGAACCCCTTCTGTGATGCTATGTTTACGCAGGACCGCACGAACACTACAGATTAGCAGCCTGTTCTAAGCAATCTTAGCCCGTCTAAACATGGCCGATAAAGCCATCTTTTTATAGCTTTTAAGTCCAGCCCTTTCAAATTTTGCCCAACAGATTGAATTTGTAATTAATATGCCCATCAAGAAAAAGCCAGCGAACACCATTGAATTTTGAATAAGCTATTGGGGAATTTTCTTGTTTGAGAGCCACTTCACGTTGATTTAGATATTCTTTAATAAAAGGAAAGGGGAAGGAGGGGATATAGACAAAAAATTATTTTTAACGAGTTGATAAGCTACAACATTATTTTATTAAAAATTAGTCAACAAGAAATAAGTACATCATGGAGTATAGAGGCTTATGAAGTTTAAATTTAAAGGTGTAGGATAAGCAATTTAGAGGTAAGAGTATAAATTATTGAAAGGCTTATAACGTTAAGTTAATCATTTGAATCCATTTCAGTCGCATAAGTCTTTTTAAACTCTTCTTTAATAAGCTTTAATTCTCGATCTAGCTTTTCATGGATAGCTTCTAAGATCCACTGTTTTTTTGAATAGCTGGAGTATACTTTTTTGAAGATTTGAATACGTTTTTCAATCTCATTGGAGATAGTGTCATCTAAAAAAACTTGAATTCTTCTTTGTTTGGATAAATCACCCACGTTTTCCAATTTAAGCTTTTCAGCGATAGCTTCATAAACCCATTTTCCCTTAGAGCATTTTTTATTGATCGCTTTCAGCGAAAAAAGATGCTTTTCAAGTTTATCATGCAAATTGGAACCTATCGTAAAAGTGTAACTTTTCTCTTTAATAGATAGCAATTTATTTAGTTGTTCGTCGATATCAGCATTACTCATAGTATCCTTTTTTACGAATTTAACAACATCGCTTCATTAGTATTAGGAAAAGTTTTGTTAAATGGGGTCTTTACTACTTAAAAAGCACCAAGGCTTAAAGGCAGCTTTGTACTTCCTTCGCTTTAAGTGAGCAGCCAAAAAACTACTTCTATTCCTTCTTAATAGGCTTTTCATTCTCAGCTTTAAGATAATCTCTTAGGATTTATCATATTACGTTTAAGGATAAGGATATAGCAAATTTAAAGGAAGAAGATTTTTAAAAATTTCTTATACATTTTCGGTGCGAAGAGAGTTATTTAGTTTATATAAATTAAAAAATCTTATTGAGTAAGAAATGTGCATTATAATATAAAACTTGCTCAAGGATTTAGGTTTTGTAGCTAAGACTTTATATAATGGAAGAGGAGCCCTCTTTTTTGTCCTTCTTTAAAAGCAATAATATAGCTATATGAGTGAGGAATCTAAATAGCTGACAAAAGGCCCGCAGAAAAGAAGCTGTATGCCTTTAAGTTTAAATCAGCTTTTTCCTTTTCTTTGCATAAGTAAGAATCTAGCTAAAAAGCTTCAGTCTTCGTTGCTGATTTAAGCAGGCATCTTCTCAGATAAAAAAGGCTTTGTAATTCTTAGGAGAAACCCTCTCAGAGTCCTTAAGAGAAAGATAGAAGGGGAACCACTTAAGCGGGAAGAGTTACTATCTTTTAAGAAGTATTTAAAATATTTTTAATTAGTTGGCTGTTTTAAAGGATAGAGTATGCACCGATTGTCTATAGAATATATGACTGACAGCAAGGCTAAGAAAAGGAGTAAAATTTAACTGCCCGGCTTTACTAGCGCTCATTTATCATCAAGCGGTCTACTTAGTTCAACATGATTTAAAGCCTTTTTGCCCTGAGACAATATTTTAGGAGAGTTTTATATCAAAAAATGCTATATTTTCTTTACAAGTAAATCATTAC
>NZ_JAEMUE010000070.1:0-1170 GCF_018342435.1 Neochlamydia sp. AcF65 | reverse complement strand
TGACCACTATGAGGTCAGAAGCTACACAGGCTGGTATCGACACATGACGCTTTGTTTATTAGCTTTAACTTTCCTTTCGGGCTTGCGCGATGCTTTCAACCTACTGGAGAAGAAAAAAAAAGCTCGTCGGCTTCATATGAAGAAGTTTCTAAAAGTACGGAATTTAATTTGATTAGATATACCTTACAAGAAGCTAGGCGTTTAGTGATCTATGCACATACCTCTATCAAGCAATGCTGGAGCTATTGGTTAGAATGGTCTAATTGGCGTCGTAAGCATCAAGCGAGTGCTTGTTACTACCATTATCAAAGGCAAAGAAAGCTATGTTTACATTTACCACTGTAGTACTAAACGCCTTTAATAGCGCCTACATAATAAGTATCTGGGGATAATAGATAACCTGGATGTTCAGTTTCAATTTCGCCATGAGCTTCTTTTTCTTCCTTGGCTTTTTCAAGAGCTTTTAGGTGGTTCTCTGTTAATATCATTTCTTCTTAGAGCCACCTTAGCTTCCAATGCGGTGAGGCGTTTTTGAAAGGCCTTAAAGATGTTGTAGCCACACAGAGTGCGTCCCCTCTGGCGAAATGAAAGCTTCTTGTTTCTTCAAGCTCATTACATACTCCTAATATCCATAAAAAGACTTATGAAGAGCAAAACCAACCACAGCTTTTTCGATAGTCTCGTCCACCCTGTCTTTTATGCGGGTTTTTTTACTACGCGTCATACTCGAAAAGCTACCCTTTCCCTCTTTCATAAAGTTTTTTGAATCTATAAAAGCTCTTTCTAAAATATCCCATCATTTTACACGCCTTAAGATACATTTCCTAATGTTTTAGCTAGCTTTATGACACCAAGTTTATTTTTGATAAATTTTTGATGAGTTGCTAAATTTGACATTTTGGCACTCCTCATTGATCTTGGGGCCGCTCGCTTCACCTGTGGCCCTATCGCTTTCAATGAGTGGCAGGGCTTCAAGCTTCGCGGCTTTCAAATCGCATCTCTCTATTTTTATTACAAAAGTCAGATTAAGTCCTATCTATTACAATTTATATCTTCCCTTGTAAGGATAAGATCTTGGAAATTAAACGTATTTAAATTCTGATACTGGCCTTTTTTTCTTTCTTCCTCAGAAAAAGCAATTAATCGATTAGACTTTATGCCAAATATAAA
>NZ_JAEMUE010000069.1:0-105920 GCF_018342435.1 Neochlamydia sp. AcF65 | reverse complement strand
GGATTACCGATGCTAGGCGAAATGCTACTTATGCACCTAATTATCTGAGAGGATTACTAGGTAAGGTGTTTATCAAATAATTCTCATCAAAATGCCCTGTATGTAAGATGGCTTCAAGAATTTCCTTATTTCCTCGGAATGCAGCTAGCATTGTAGGAGTCCATCCATAGGGGTTAGCATAGTTGAAGGAGGCAAAATTCTTGCGTAAGAGAAAAAAAGCCTTATTAGAATGGTGAAGAATGGCCTCATATAAAGCATCGTCTAAAACAGCTTGTGAAGGCTTGGTAAGCATTAATAAATCAAAAATCCTTTCATCATCTTTTCGTGCAGCTTCACATAAATCCTCTCCACTTATAAGGATTTTGTGCTTGAGTAGGAATGTGACCAATTCTAAGCTATTGGATCGAATAGCATAAAATAAGGGAGAATGGTTCTTATCGTCTATTTTTGAAAGGTTGGCACCTTTTTCTACCAATAGCTGTACTAATGCCTGTGAACCTGTTTGGGCAGCTAAATGAGAAGCGCAGCAATTACGATCATCAAGAGGAATGTTGACTAAATCGATGGTTGTAAAGCTCTCCAACAGCAGTTCAATGCAAGCCTGCTGCCCTGATTTCATAGCTGCATAGAAAAGGTGTTTTTTTCCATAATGATTCTCTAAAGAAATATTGTTTTTCTTTACTATTTGAATAAGGAAATGCAATACACGTAAACTTCCATTTTCTGCAGCAATATAAGCAAGTGTTTTACCATATTCTTTTTCTAACGGTTGCATTCTATCTTTTACCTTATAAATCAAACTTCTAAAAAGAAAGATACCATCAGCCTTTGCAAGATAATGTAACAGCTTCCATCCGTTAGGTCCCTCGATGGCTTCTAAATTTGCTCCCATAGGTTTAAGAATGAGTGAAATAATCTCATAGCTTCCTGCCTGCGCGGCTACTAATGTATACTTATCCAGCTCCTCAGAAGATATATCTATAGAATTAAATATTTTTTTGATGCAGGCGTTATAGGTACTTGTTAATAAGGGCCGTGGGTAGATGGAGGCATGTTTTTTGAAAAGTTGTTTGACAATAGACCAAGCTCCTAGGGAAGCAGCTATGCTAAAAGGTGTTTCATTTTCTATATTAACGCTATTTAAATCTTCTGTAAAATTGATTAAGAGCTGTGCTGCAGAAAGATTGCCATAACGAAGTGCAATATGTAAGGGAGTATCGCCACAGCAGCTTTTATATTGGCTAAATTTAGGAGTATTAAGTGCTACAAACTCTATAACTTCAGAGGATCCTTCTTGCGCGGCTGCTTCAATGGCAAGAGAAGAGGGTTGGGTGGCTTGAAAAAGTAATTTAAGGATAGGAAGGCAATTATTTCTTATAGCAATTTCTATAGCTGTAACGCCATCTTGGCGCTTGATAGATGGATCAGCTCCTTTTTCAAGTAAAATGCTTACTACTTCCACTAAATTATGCTCGCAAGCCATCATCAGGGGAGTTCCTCCTTCAGCAGAGCAAATGTTTATGCAAGAATTGACGATAGATTTACTTTCCAATAGCCTGTGAATAATTGGAAGGTCTCCCTCATGTAAGGCGCAATGCAATTCTGTATATCCGCCAGTGAGAGTAGCTAAGACAGATTTCCGTTTTAATAAATGATGTATGAACTCTAGCTGTCGATGTTGAATAGCGATAATTAAAGCAGTCGATCCATTATTGCTTGCTGCAGAGAGCAAATTTGCATTCTTTTTTAATAATAACTCTAAGTGTTTTACATTTCCTGCCATAGCAGCATAGTGGATAGGTAAATAGCCGTGCACATCTTTTAACTCACAGGCTAGAGTTTGACTCAATAAAGTGTCCAAATAAAAAGGATTTCTAGCTAAAGCAGCAATATGGAGAAGTGTTCTTTTATATCTATCGACCATTTTATGCAAAGGCGGCTTTGTTGCCATTAATTTCATAAATTCATCTTTTTGGTCCGCCTGGATAGCTTTTTCAAGCTTTTGCCTTTGCTCTACCGCTTTCCAGTCGCTTCCTTTAGGAACTAGAAGATAGGATTCCATCCAACTGTAATCTTCAATCCGTTCTAGGGGAGCATCTTCATGCATTAAACTAAAGGCAACTCCTTGGAAATTTTCGCTTTTTATTTTAGTCCATGTCTCGGGAATTAATTCATGTAATTTGCTCCAGTTATCGTGGACAATGGTATTGGCCAGGGGAGAACCTTGTATCTGCTCGGTGACTAGCTCCATTCCGCAACCTCCTACCACTCTTTTGGACTTTTCTTTGATCTCTTTGCTAACCTGGGGTGAAATATGAATTTGATCATATTGAACTTTATTAAGAGTAACAGAGTTATTGCTAATTTTATTTAGATCAAAAATCGCCTCAAAAAGCTTGAGGTATAAACGGCTTCTAATTTGTGAGTCGCTAAGATTCCACGAATAATAATTGTTTTTTAAATTTTTTAAAATTTCAACGTAGTCTGACAAAGTTTGCTCAAAATAAAGAGAAGCTACTCGTTTATAAGTAGGTTGGAATAGATCATTTTGATTTAAAAAAGTTTGAAGCGATGAATTCGCACGTTGGAAAACATTTTGTTTGACGATGTCTTGTAAGAGATCAAGGAGGTCTACTTTTTGATCTAAAAAAAACTTTTTTTCTAAATTTTCTTCTTCTCTATGAAGTAGCATTAGCTCGCTAAGGTTTTTAAAGTAATTTTTTAGTTTTTCTTCGTGGTTTTTCAAAAATTGACGCATGACTTCACGCTTATTAACTTCAAGCTTCTCTGTATGGTGTACAGAGATAGGAAGATAAGGAAATAAGGGAGGGCATCCGTGCACAAGAGATTGCTCACATGATGGTAAGATAGGAACTTTGCCATATTTTTTTAATGTGGAAAAATAACTAGAAAAAAAGTTGATGATCCCAAGCATAGAAAAATAATGGCGACAAAGAGGCATCTTGACCATATGATTGTGAATTCTCTCTGACATGAGTTCATAAGCATTTTCCAAATCGGTATAGGCTGCAGGCATACATCCATATTTTCTCACATGCTTTGCGAGCGCTTCATTATAGGCTGGAGAAGGCTCTATGGTATAGTGAACCTCAAAATCTGTATCAATTAAGAATAAGTTTTTTTCTTTACGATAACTATTTTGTTTGGCAATAATTCTAAATGAATTTTTGAATCCCTCCTGGCTTTCAAAAATTTTTTCGTAGGGCTCATCTACAAAAAGAGCATCATGGATTTTATCCCATAATCTTTTACTTTTAATTAAATGAGTTAAGCCATTAACTGCAAAATAATTTTTATCTCCATCATTTAAATAAGCTTTGCAGTATTCTTCAAAGCTTATTAGCTTTTCTAAAGCAGAGGCCGACTTTTTATCCCAGTCTGGATTTTTATACCATTCATCTACGAACTCTTCGGAATAAATGCCCCCATTTAGGTAACCCTTCATCATATAATCTAGCATGCTGATTACACGACCTACGAGAGTATTTTCATAAGCTGGATGAATGACGGGAAATAGATCAGCTGTTCCCTGTTTGAAATGCAAGCTGAAAAAAGGTATAGCATTATCTACATAAATCCCTACAGCTAGCTCTCGCAAAATTTGCTGAAGCTCTTCATTTGAAAAAGGAAATTCTCCTTCAGGGAGTTGGGGGGTGCAGAAAAAGTGAGTGTTTTCAAATAAAGCGTCCGGTGAATCGAATAAGCCTTTAATATATTCCATGCTGCAGGCTACTCCGCCAATCTCTCCTTCTGCTCCACCTTTAACAGGGATAGGAGAATGGGGATGGGTAGAGTTATAAGAATTTGTCAGTCGCGTTTGTTGCAAGGTTTGATAGAATTGTTTACGGGCTGGAGTAGCTGCTTTAGTGGTAAATTTGCGAGAATCATCTAAAATTTTACTTGTTTTAGCTAAGATACTCTCGAGCTCTTTTCTCTCATCGGCTGTAAGGTCATCAAAACGCAATCGTAATTTAATGTCTCTTATAATTTTTTTTGCCCCGTTCTGCTGATCACTTACATCTTTTATATGGTCATAAGGCTTACCGTTTTTCGGGTTTAGGAGAGGTTTTCCTTCTCTGTTTAATAGTACTATGCCTTGTGCTTCTTTTCGATAAGCTGTATAGTGATAACGATTCAAGGCTCCCTTTTCAGTCAGACGCATTAAGCGTTCATTCAAATCTTTAATCACTTCCTGGCAAGGCTTTTTATCATACTGGCTTTGAGCTACTTTTCCTTCTAGAATGTAATTATGCCTACCTGCAGCTTCAAGATGGGGCCAGATAGAGAGGCATAATATGTTAATATCATACACCACATCCCACTTACGCAAGCTACAGCTTGTTAAACGAGTAATAAGCTTAGCCGGTGGCTCTTGAGGATTTAAAGAATTAATGATGTTTTTTTCAGGTACAATCACCAAGTGGCCTTCTCTATCTAACACAGCCCCTACCAGTTTATCATCCATTTTCCAAAGCTGAATGATGCTGCCCTCAATATCGTAAAAGGGAAGCATAAGAGGAATTAATTTTTGTTTTAGAAAATGCACCTTATCGTAGTTGATAGGTTGAATACGTTTATTTGTAAATCCTTCCCGGGTAGAGAGATTTAAAGGAAGATGTAAAGTAAATTGTGAAGGCGAGTTAACCATTTTTTATTCTTCCTTTATTAGAAAGGTAGTTAAAATTTTTGCTTGAGCCTTTGGCGAGCTTTTTCTAGCACACTTAAGTCTAGAAGCTCCATTTGACTGTTGAGGAGGCAATTTTCTATATCATCAGTATCAGGAAGGTTCTGATACTTTTCTCCCGAAGCAATAGCTAAAGCATTAAAGGCGCAGCTTCGTATAAATTCGCGAGCATAAGTACTATGTTCATGAAAACTATCCAGTTTTCCAAGGTTTTCAAAAACATCTAACACAAGCTGTAAAAGCTCTGGATCATAATTTTCTTTAAGAAAATCTCCGGCAATGCTTAACGCCCATAAGCGTATGTCATCATGAGGATCCCACTCTACACCTCTAATAAACATTTTAAGTTCTTTCAAATAATCTTTAGTGTACTCCCAGTAAGTGCAAAGGGCTTTTAAAGCTTGCATGCATACCCATGGTTCCGTTTGATGATAAAGAAATTTTTCCAATAAAGGGCGGTGACGAATTAATCCTAATCTGCCTACAATAAATATCCATGTATCTAAATCCTCATCTTCATCAGCCTTCTTATCTTGAAGTTTGTGTTCCACATAGGCAATTTCTTCAGGGGTTAGCTTACCCCATTTTGCTTCATGGGATAAATCGCTTGCTCTGCGCATTTTTTTTGGCATATCTTCGTTGATCCCCTAATAAGCGTTATAAGATTAAAGCTCGCCTAATTTTCTCTTAGTATAATTTATTATATAAATCAGGAATCTTATTGTTTTATCGTAAATAATACAAGCATTACTTTTACTAATGTTAGTTTTTTATTAGTTTTCCCTCTGAAAAAAAACTAAGCAGCGTGTTTATTTGATAATAGAATGATTTATAGTTCCTCAAAGAAGATTGTTATAAAAAGTGGGTTAATAGGTAGCTGGCAACCAACGTTTTAGATTCTATGATGCAGCTAAAAAGCGAAGTAGGACACGATGAATAACTTTTAAGTCGGAAATTTTCAATTTGATTTGATAAGAAGTTTTAGTGAAATTTAAGTCTATAATTTCAATAAGACATTTAAATCTTTCCCAGCTAACCCTTTTAAATTAAGGCTATAGTTTTTTTAAAGCAGATGATTAAATAAAGAGCTGCTTAAAAACTTATGACTGATATATCAAAGAGCAAAATAAAATGATTAGTGAACGATTTTAAGAAGCGCTTTCTTAATTTAATCTTATTCTTCTTTCTAACCCGATTATCCTACTTGAATTATAGCTGCATTGCTAAAGAGGCAGTTTACCTTAAGAAAAAAGTTTTAAGCCCTATCTTCTTGTTCATGGGAAAGCACTTTAAGAAATGAGCGGCTTTCAGCGATCACTACTTTTGACAGGGCACAGAGACCAATTAAGTTTGGAAAGGCCATTAAGCCATTGCATATATCAGAGATTTTCCAAACGACATCGAGCTCTAAGATGGCGCCAGGAATGACTACTAAGGTAAAAATAGCCCTATAAAAAGGAACGGATTTAGAGCCTAGTAAATATTCCACACATTTTTCTCCATAATAAGCCCATCCTAGGAGAGTGGTAAAAGCAAACAGCACAAGGCCTAGAGTCACTACATAGGCTCCCCCTGAAAATGTTTGGTTAAAAGCTGCAACGGTCATCGAAGCTCCGTTGAGGAGCTTACCCTCTGCATCTAAGCTACCAAAGACTTCGGTGACACCTAACACCAACGCCGTAGCGCTGCACATTACAATGGTGGCTAAAAAGCATCCTGTCATGGAGACTAAAGCTTGCCGTCCTGGTAAATCTGTTTTGGCGGCTGCGGCAGCAATCGATGCTGTTCCTAATCCTGCTTCGCTAGTCATGAGGCCACGGCTGACACCCACCTGAATAGCCATTAACATAGTCGAACCTGCAAATCCCCCAAAGGCGGCTTGTCCCGAAAAGGCATACTGAAAAATGTGTGATAAAGCAGTAGGCAAGCGATCATAATATTTACACAGTATCACGCCTGCTCCGCCAATATAAATGATGGCCATAAAAGGAACTAATAAACCGGCAACCTTACCTATCGATTTGATTCCTCCCAAGAGGGTAGCCCCTGTTAAAAGTGCTACAATGAAGCCAGTCACCCATGGCTCGATGTGAAAGACATTTTTCATTACATCTGCCACAGAGTTGGCTTGAAGCATATTACCGCCTCCAAAGGTTCCAATGGCTCCAAAGATTGCAAATAATACCGAAAGCCACTTCCATCCTAATCCATATTCAATGAAATACATGGGCCCCCCACACATCTCGCCTCGCCCATCCATCTTGCGATATTTAACAGCTAAAATGGCTTCCGCATATTTAATGGCCATACCTATCAATGCGGTGACCCACATCCAGAAAAGTGCCCCTAAGCCGCCTATGGCAATAGCTGTGGCTACACCCGCAATATTTCCTATTCCTATGGTAGCTGCTAGCGCCGTCATTAAAGACTCAAAATGGCTAATGTCACCTTGACCTGATACATCTTTTTGTCGGCCAAAAGCTATTTTTAAGCCATAGGGGAGGTAACGAAATTGTAAGCCTTTTAAGGCTATGGTAAGGTAGAGCCCCACTCCTATTAATAAGATTAAGAGGGGAGCGCCCCATATCCAGCTGTAAATATTATCTAAAGTGTGCAGGAGTAAAAAGCTTAATTCTAAATCTGGGGTTGCCATCGCTAAGGGGTCCTAGTTATTGCTTTGATTCAAAGGTTTTTTGTAAAGCTAATCTTTCTTTTTGAACTAAAGCTAAGAAATGTTCATTTTCTGCCACAACCACTGCCGATAGACCTATCAAGGAAATTAGATTAGGGATGACCATTAATCCATTCGTAATATCTGCTAAATACCAAGCGACCTCCATCTTGGTTACAGCACTGGGAATAATAATCAAAGTGAACAAAATGCGATAAACATTTACAGAATTAATGCCAAAAATGTATTCAAAGCATTTTTCTCCATAGTAGGCCCAAGCCAGCACGGTAGAAAAAGCAAATAAAATAAGGCCAATAGAAACGATATAACTGCCGCCAGGGAGGGTGGATTCAAAAGCTGCAAAGGCCATCGCAGCCCCATTTAAAACCTCTCCAGAATCGTTTATAGCTCCTTGCACTTGGGTAACTGCTAATACAAGGCCCGTTACTGTGCAAACAATGACTGTAGAAATTAAAGCACCCGTCATCGTAATCATGCCTTGACGCCCGGGGCTATCCGTTTTGGCCGCCGCCGCTGCTATAGAAGAAATCCCTAAACCTGCTTCATTGGAGAACACGCTACGCGAGACTCCTGATTGTATAGCCATCATAAGAGTAGCTCCTACAAATCCACCAGTGGCTCCTTGTCCTGTAAAAGCAGTTTTAATGATAAGGCCAAAGGCATGAGGTATTTTATCAAAATGAAAAGTAATGACGATAAGCCCGCCGATAATATAAAATAGAGCCATAATAGGGACTAATACTCCGGCCACATGTCCAATACTTTTAACCCCTCCAATAATGACTAATCCTGTAATGCCCGCTAGCACAATTCCTGTCCAAAAAGGATCCACCGCTTTAAGATGCTGAATAGCTTCGGTAATAGCATTGACTTGCACTAGATTGCCAGTAGTGATAGCTGCTAAAGCTCCTAAAAGAGCAAACAGTAGAGCCATCCATTTCCAACCCAAACCTTTCTCTATATACTGCATGGGGCCACCCATCATCTCACCACGATCATCTATTATCCGATATTTCACGGCTAATATAGATTCTGCATATTTAGTAGCCATTCCTACAAACGCTGTGACCCACATCCAAAAGATTGAGCCTAAGCCGCCGACAGCTAAACCTGTAGCTACTCCCACAATTGCTCCTGTTCCAATAGCGCCAGCTAAAGAGGTCATTAAAGCTTCAAAAGGGCTAATATCTCCTTTAGAATTTTGGCGTGTGCGGGCAAATACTTGTTTGATTGCATAACCGAGATAACGAAACTGCACACCTTTCAAAATAATAGTCAAGTAAGCCCCGGTGCCGATAAGAAAAATAAGAAGAGGTGCACTCCAGATAGCGTTTTTAAAGTTACTCAGAAAAATATCCACATTTTCCATCAGGAAGTCCTTTGTTTGAGGAAGAAAAAGGATATCTTAAAAAAGCTTTTTATTAAAGTCTAAAGCGGTTAACAGCAGCTAGGCGATTAAACTAAAAATTATATTAAATACTTTTGTATGAGTTAATTTCTTTAGCTTTTAAAGCCCCTTCAGAAGAGCGGGCAAAGAAGTTAAAAAAGAAATTCCTTTCCTTGCTTTTGCTCATGCATCAAGCGGCGTTTTGAACGCTGCTCTAAAGAGCTTTGCCTATCTTTCTCATTAAGTAAATGAGGAAGCGATAGGTTAAGGTCAGGAAGAATCTGCAAAATAATGAAGCGAGCATCTTCGGCGAAAAATTTAAAGTATTCTCCAAGGGCGATATTTTCGCTTTTTTGTAAGCATTTTCTTTCTTCTTTATCAATTCTACTGATAAGGGTATCGATCTGGACAAGAAGTGAATCTACAAATAAGCGGCATTCATGGCTAGATGGATGGCCGGCACTTTGCTGTTTAGCTAAAGAACGCAGTTGGTTTAGCTGTTTTGATAATAGGCCTATTTGGTAAAAAAAAGGAGCATAAAAATTGTAATTCCAATCAGGACGATGAGCGGAAAACCATGTTTCTACCCACATAAAGGCAGGTATCTGGGCCTTCCACATCATTTGAGAAGCTGTCCATAGGTTACAGTGGTGAATTCCTTTTTTAGCAGGAAGTTGATTAGCTACGCATAAGACTCCTAAAAAATGCTCATTTTGGCAACGTAACATGTATTCATCAATTAAATCGTGCACTAAAAGAGGCCATAAGCCCTCACTTTGAGGCACTTGCCCTACATTGAGGACAGGCATTAAAGGGGAGAAAGATTTCTCAATTTGATGACGGAGTTGATTCCAAAAGGGATGCGGGGATTGATTATTAAGTAAGCAATCTTCAGCCGTAACAGAGTAAGCTAACACGGTGTTTTGTCGCAAATCGTTAGCTAGGCGAGACATCCAGCTAGCGCTTTGCTGAGCAGATTCTTCTTGATCTGCAGGCACATAAAAAATTAAAGTTTTAGACTTTTCTAAAATATTTTCCACTAGGCGTGCTTCTTCTAAGACCAGTTCGGGTAGAGTATAAAAATCCATCCCTGGGGCTTCTAAAAATTCAGGATGTTGCCATTGGCTTTCCCAAAAAAGAAAATCATAATGGGCATTTTGAGAGGAAATTTGGTTAATGTAGCTTTTAACTTTATCGCTATAAGCGGGGGTTAAAGGTGAGCAAATAGCTTGTTGCTGAGCTTGAAAATGCGAAAGTTTTAAAACAACTTTTAGTCCATAACTTTGCAAAGCTGCGCAAAGGCTCGTAAGATTTATTTCATCGTTATATTGATCGACAACAATTGTATTATATCCTAATTCCAGCACGGTTGTAACAAATTCTTCTATTTTATGAGGCTGGCCCAAAAGGGCTTTAATACTATCTTCTATCCATAAAGGGCGGATTTTAAATCGAGGTTTAATATGCCCTAAGAAATCGGCAAGATGGCCGCTGCGTATTCCGGTATGGATTTGCTGCAGAGCATAAATTGCTCCTAGATAACCTTGAGCTTTTATGTTTATCCTTCCTGCAGCATGGCTAGCGCGGAAGCTTTCCAACCCGCTATTATCGATGGATAGCCAATGAATTTCGGGATAAGGCTTGAGGGCTTTAATAGAAGAATATTTTTTTCGTAGCGTTTCGAAGAGTAATTTTATTTTTTGCATTTTTAAGAAGAGATGGGTTTAGCTCATTATAAAAATTTATAATTCCTTTTTTATTAGTAAATGTTTTTAAAAACCATTATATAGCTTGTAAAAAGAAAAAGTCTGCCATCAGGCTGCGTATCCTAGTTGGTATTTAATCTTGCTTTTTGCTAACCTTCAGCTTTTCAATTCATATTTAATTTAATACTAGCTTATGCTTCATTATAAACCACTTCCGTCACCGAGGGAGTTAAAAACCTTATATCCTTTAGATGCTGAGGCTATCCTATTTATAGAAAAGGCACGAAAAGAAATCTCTAATATTTTGGAAGGAAAAGATCAAAGGCATCTGATCATTGTGGGACCTTGTTCTATTCATGATATGAAATCTATACGAGAATATGCTCTTAAATTAAAACCTTTAATGCATGAAGTTGCCGATCAATTTTTACTTGTCATGCGCACCTATTTTGAAAAACCTCGTACCGTCGTAGGCTGGAAAGGTTTTTTGCATGATCCTGAACTTAACAATAGCTATAATATCGAACAGGGCCTTAAATTAACAAGGCAACTTTTAATAGATCTTACCCGTTTAAAAATTCCCACGGCTGCAGAATTTCTTGAGCCTCATTCTTGTGCTTATCTTGATGATCTAATTGCATGGGGATGCATTGGAGCGCGCACTTCAGCTTCTCAGATACATCGCCAAATGGCTTCTGGCTTGCCTATGCCAGTAGCTTTTAAAAATAGTGTAGAAGGAAATGTGGAAATTGCTATTCATGGCGTTATTTCTGCTGCCCAACCCCACTCTTATATGGGAATAAATCAGGATGGCCAAATCTCTGTTGTGCATACGCAAGGTAACTCTAAAGGGCATATAGTTTTAAGAGGAAGTGATTCGGGTACCAATTTTGACCATGCCTCTCTTGCGCAAGTTATAAAATCTTTGGCAAAATTTAGTTTACCTTTGAGTTTTCTTATCGATTGCTCACATGGTAATTCTAAGCGTCTGCATGAGCAACAGCGCCAGGTGTTTCATTCAGTCATTGATCAAATTACCGAGGGCAATGCTTCCATCCGTGGTCTAATGTTAGAAAGCCATCTACATGCAGGTAATCAGCCCATGCTGGAGAACCCCCAGCTTCTACGTTATGCTGTTTCTCTTACAGATCCCTGTATAAGCTGGGAGGCGACCGCTGCACTTATTCGTGAGGCTTATAATAAAATGCGCGATGCGCTTCCTATTGAGAACAACTCTACTCAGACCTTGTATTCTGCAGGCTGTAGTTTCCAAAAAAGCAGGTAATGTGAGAATCATTTGTTTCGTATTATTTTTGTATATTTTGGGTGGATGCTCCAAGAACGCTTATCTATCCGTCCAATCTTCCTATTTTACAAAAGAGTCTTTAGCAAGCTATCATGTAGGAACGCCCGATCCTATGCTTGCCAATCCGCCCGCAGAACAGCAACTACTCATCTCTTGGTCTTTTCCTTATACCTATTTAAAGAGTGAGAATTTGCATTTGGATATCCATATCCAACTGCGTAATAAAGAGCAGGTGAAATTAACTCTTCCTTTAAAAAAATCACATGGCTCATATCTCTATGTATTGGCTAATGAGCGCTACTTTAAAACTAAAGGAATTTTAACTTATAAAGTTGACTTAATAGCTAATGGTAGGATTGTAGAAGAATGGCGGCATCATTTGTGGCATGAAATTATTCAAGTAGGAGAAGATGAACCGGACTAAGCAAGAGAGATTGGTTATTAATAAGCTCGATTCCTTACTTATAGCCTCAGCCATTATCCGCCAAGGTAGCGAAAATTAAGCTGTCTAATCATTAAGATTAGTCAATTCAAATAAGGGCCCGAGCAGCCCTGTAAAGGTAGCGATAATTTCTATCTGCTGGCTTAATAAATATGCTAGTTATTTGAAAATTTAATAGCCATAAAAATTGGTATTTAAGTAATAATTTTGCAGCTCTTGCGTGGTCCCAAATTTGGGTTGCATAGCTGCATTTTTAGAAATATGTTTATCAAAAATTTCTTTAGTAAGGTAGACTAGCTTAAGCTGATGGGTATCTGAAATAGGAACGATGATTTCTGTAGGACAATAAGAAATCATTTCGTCTTTAGTACTAGGGCTTGTCTTAAGTTTGCTCCAAAATCCATGGCCTGTGTCTTCCCACTCAATTACTTTTCCTTGATTCTTTATTTGTGGGCGTATTGCCAAGGGGTTGATGCCACCTTGTTCGCTTTCCAAAACATAATAAACAGCTGAGTAAGTTGGTACACTCATTTCCACATCTCCATATTAAAGCTATCATTTATGATAATAAAGTCATTTATATTTCTGTTAGGTTGCTCGATTAATCCTTTAATGTGCCATTCATTTTCTTTTTTTTCAACAATATTATCGTGAATAAGTCTGCTAATAATGTTTTCTTTAGCTTCTTCAGTTTGCACAACAATTTTTTTTATGAAATGGGGAGCTATGTAATCCCTAATCATCACTTCATTACTTCTTCCAGGATGATCATCGAGACTAGAGGACTCCATATTAAAAGTTAAATCTTTTAAGCTGACTCGTCTAGCAGTGCGTGAGCCGAAGGCATCATGCCGATGACCGTAAGAATTGGCAGGATTTACAGCTTTTAAATCTATTAACAGTTGAATATGTCCAGCTTTAGCAAACTCTTCTACCTTATAATTCAACATCTTTTTGGTCACTAGTCGAGTAAAGACAGATTCTGCTCCTCCTGATTGGTAGTCTTGCGGCACACTTGATCCTTGAATGAAATTTCCAGCGCTATATCTTAATTGGCTAGAAAGCAAACCTACTTTAAGGATAAGAGATAAGGTTCTTTCAGGGTGCGGACCTGTTAATCCTAGCATAAGGCCTAGGGCCCCTTCTTGGCGCATTTTATCAGACATATTAAAAGAAAGTACTTTTTTACCAGGGAGGGTTTCCACCCAACAGTATTTTTTATTATCTATGTATTCCTTTATATAGGGGTTCATCTCAGGCTTTTGCTTGATAATCACGGTTTTTAAGGCGTCTAAAGATAAATTAAAGTATCCTGGCTGCTTATTTAATATCTTAGCATCATCTGGGAAAAATGCATTAAAAAGCTGATTAAAAACTAGCCTTTCCTTATCTATGTTGCGACTAGGAACTAAAGCGGGAGGACAGCCTACTATACTTAAAAGCATGTGGACTTTATTAACTACTTCTTGAGGCAGAGTATCACCTTTTAGATCAATATTGACCTCTACAATGACTTCTATTTGATCTGCTAAGGTTTTGATCTTATGAGAATGAGGGATGATAATTTGCCCTAAGTTTTTAAAATCAATGATAATGGTTGGAGCTTCCGGCAGCTCATATGCTTCAGTGGGCACAAACTTTCCATTGATTTGTTTTTCATAGCGGTATCCTCTTTCCTCAAGTTGTGGAGAAAGATCGATTAAAGAAGTTAAACTTTTTTTCCATAGGTTTTCTTGTTGAATGATAACTTCCAACCATTGTTGTAGGTGTTCGCAGGCTTGACCGTTCAGTTTAATTTCCCAGCAAAATTTTTTTTCGTTATCATAAGTTTTAATAAAGGAGCGAATGGCTTGATCCTTGATCGCCCAGGTGCCTACATCGTTTAATACGATGCCATTTAATGTATCCACGGACATTTTTATTATCTTTTCAATTTCGGATAAATTCTCTGGCGAGAAAGGAATCGCTTGCTGGGCAGCTTCGGCTAATAGTTCAAAGCCCATTTCAACATTACCAGCAAGCAGGTTACTTCTGGCAGCTTGATGATAAAGCAGCTGAGAGGTAGTGATAATATAAGACTCATCTATAGATGTGGGAAGGCTAGCTAAATGCTTTGCTTGATGGATCATTTCTTTAATCACTTCATCTTTAGAGAGCTTGCCTAATTCTTCGAAATTTTCTATTGTTAAAAGATTGTTGGCAGAAACATAGAGAAGGTAATTTTTTTCTTTCGAGGAAGCGAGGAATGTTTCTGCGTCATTAATACTTTCCTTTTCTTCTTTTTCTTTACCTTTTACTTTTTTTCTTTCCTCTATCTTTACAGGAGTTAATGGAAGAGATTTTTCAGAAAAAGGAGGGAAAACAGTAATGCTTTCAGGAGTAGAAATAGTAGTATGAATAGGCTGCCCTTCTTGCACTTTCTCAAATAACTTTTTTAATTTTTCAACTTGTCTAGGTCTTTCAAAATGCGTGCCTTTATCATGTGTAGGTAAAATTTCTGATGAAAAAAGCTTGTCTTCAGGATTGTGAGTTTTAATGGAAAGCTGAGTAGCTCGTGTGCTATTCGCTCTCTGTCTTTCTTCAAGAGTGCTTAAAGGCAAGGTGCTATTTGCCAAACTTTCCTTGGCTTGTTCACTTATCTTTGCCTGTTCTAAATTATGCTTTTGGCTTGAACTTAGATTGTGATTTTCTTCAGGTTGCGTCGCTGATTTTTTCCAAAAATTTAGTAAGCTATTGTAATCGTTACTCATCATTATCCTAAATAGAAAATTTCTTAATTACAAATTATATATTATATATGGTTTATTTAATAGCTTTAATTTAATTAAACATTGATTTAAAATTAAACTATGTTTTATTTAAATTTTTATTTTGAATAAGTTAAAGAGTTGCTAGCTTGAGATATTTTAATTGAAGTATAGCTATTATGCTTTGCTTAATGAAAAAGACTAAGTATCGTGGATTCTAAGCGATTAAAGGAAGTTACGTAAGCGGCCACGGGAGGGATCATTACTTAAGGCGTCAATGCCTAAGGGCTTACTATAAATCAAAAAGGGCAATAAATAGAAAAACAGTTGCCTGAGAGCATTCTTGACATTGCAGATGCCCGCAGAATCGCACCTAAAGCTGGGTATACCCCGTGACCGCTTACGAAGTTACACCTTTTAAAGAAACTACGTCTGTATAACCCAAAAAGAAATTAGCGTTTTTCCAGACCGATTCTATCCCTAAAAACTAGCTTTTTATTAAGTATATGATTACATAAAGAGCTGCTCAAAAGCGTATGATGTGTAACCGAATAAATGCTAGAGAATGTGTAGTAAGATCTTTTTTCTTCTCCTGCTATCCCTCTATTTATCATTTTTCAGCATTTATAGATGTTTTCCAGGGCTTTTGATAAGGGAAAAAAGTTAGGGGAAAAAAACTTAAAGTAAGTAAAATTTATTTATACTAAAAGGGGGGATCTACTTATTTATTTAAGTCAGTTCAAAAATTTTATCTACCTACCAGGTAGATAAAACTTCTTAAACTATTTTCGAAAGACGTGAATCTTAAGTTTTCTTGCATTTATGCCAATTGGCTTAATTTTGCGGTAACTTCCTCTAAGCTTTTCTTGGCTTGTACCAACTGTTCTGTATGTTTTTGTATCAAGGCGGCAGGAGCTTTGGCTACAAAATCATGATTAGCTAATTGTATATTAATTTTATCAATGACAGAGTTTAAGCGCTCTTTTTCTTTCAATAGGCGAGCTTTTTCCTGCTTCATGAGCTCTTCGGGTATAGGAATAATGATCTTAAGACTTTGATAAAAGGTAGAGGAAGAAAGTCCAAATTCTTTTTCCACATGGTGGAGTTGAAATTCATTAATTTTTATCAGTGCTTTAATAATGCTTATATTTTCTTTTATTAACCTAAGAAGCTTATTATCTTCTTTTCCCACGATGTGCACATTGGTAACTGCATTAAGAGGTAGCTTCATTTCACCCCGCAAGTTACGAATGAGGTAAACGATATTTTCGATAACATTAAAAGCATGATCGATTTCAGCATGGCAATCTAGCTTATGAGTCACTTGGGGATAAGGGGCCACAATACAGGCTGGGCTCTGTAATGCCTCTATAGCTTCTTGCGTATAAAGATCCACGTCGGTATGCCTTGGGCTAGCCCCTAGCAAACGCTTGAGTTGCTGAAAGAGCTCTTCACTGATAAAAGGTGCCATAGGGTGGATAAGACGCATTGACTGACAAAGCACAATAGCTAACAGCTTTTGTTTGTTTTTTCGGTCTTCGCTTGTTCCTTGTTTACCAAAAAGTATGGGTTTGGCAATCTCCAGATAATAAGAACAAAATTCTTTCCAGAAAAAATCGTATGCTTCCAAGGCAGCTTGATCAAATTGATAATGAGCTAATTTAGTATTAACTTTATGGACCACGCGATTAAGTACAGAAAGAATCCAGCGATCTTCTAGAGCAAGAATATTTTCATTAAGTCCTCGAGCAAATTCTTCGGGGCTTAAAGCATGCTCTCCCTGAAGATTCATAAAAATAAAGCGGGCTCCATTCCAAATTTTGTTAGCAAAATTACGAAATTCTTCAAAACGTCGTCGATCTAAATCGATCTCTCGCGCTTGATTAGCACTAGCACATAAAGCCATGCGCATCGCATCCGTGCCATACTCATCGATAATTTCTAAAGGGTCAATAACGTTGCCTTTAGTTTTGGACATTTTTTCCCAATTTGATTGGACATCGGGAGGGGTCGGCTTGCCTAGATCATATTCTAAGCGTTCTTTATCGGTAAGATAGGAGATTCCTCCTTCTGCTGTCTTTCTCCAATAAGATTTGCCGTAAATCAAGCCATGTAGATAAATATCAGGAAAAGGAACTTGCTCCATAGCCTGCTCACCCATAAAAATCATACGGGCTACCCAAAAGAATAAAATATCATGACCGGTAATTAACACGGAATTAGGATAAAACTTTTTAAGTACGGCGTTCTGTTCTGGCCATCCTAATGCTGCAAAGGGCCAAAGGCCTGATGAAAACCAGGTATCCAATACATCTTCTTCCTGCACCCAATCGTCAGGATTTTTTGCAATCTCCGGAGGCAGTCCTTCTCCTTCATAGCAGATAATCTTCTCAGGGTTTTTACGATGGTACCATACCGGGATGCGGTGTCCCCACCATAGCTGTCGGCTAATGCACCAATCACGTAAGTTATCTATCCAATGGAGATAGGTGTTTTCCCAATTTTTAGGAATAAAATGAATGCGCTCTTCGGTCAAAGCAGCACGTAATTTTTTAGCAAAGCCCTCCATCTTGATAAACCATTGCTTAGACATGTAGGGCTGAATGATGGCTTTAGAACGGTAGGAGACTCCTACGCGGTGAAGATGAGGAACCACCTGTTTCAAAAGGCCTTGCTGTTGCATCTCTTCTATTACCGCTTGGCGCGCTTCTTCCATCGATAATCCTGCATACTTTCCGCCTTTTTCGTTAATTTTGCCATCGGGTGTCATGATATTAATAAAAGGAAGATGGTGTGACAAACCTATTTGATAGTCGATAGGATCGTGGGCAGGTGTAATTTTGACCACTCCCGTTCCAAAGTCAGGATCTACAAGATGATCAGCAATGAGGGGAATATGCTGTTTAGTTAAAGGGTGATAAACAGTTTTACCTATCCATTGTGCATAGCGTGGATCTTTAGGGGATACGGCAAGAGCTGTATCTCCCAACATAGTCTCAGGGCGGGTAGTGGCAAAGCTTACAAAACCAGAAGCGTCGCTTAAAGGATACTGGAAAAACCATAGAAAAGATTGCTTTTCTTCATATTCTACCTCGTCATCAGCCAGAGCGGTTTGGGTCACAGGATCCCAATTCACCAGATAATCTCCACGATAGATCAACCCCATCTCATAGAGTTTTTTAAACATCGTTTTGACGGCGCGGTTATTTCCTTCATCGAGGGTAAAGCGTTGGCGTGTCCAATCACAAGAACAGCCCATCTTTTTTAACTGGTTGGTTATACGGCTTTCATTTTCTTCTTTCCATTTCCACACATGTTGTAAAAATTCTTCTCGGGAAAAATCTTTACGTTTTTTACCAGTAGTTTTAATTAGATGGCGTTCCACTACTGTTTGAGTAGAAATACCTGCATGGTCAGTTCCTGGAACCCACAGAGTTTCAAATCCAGACATGCGTTTCCAGCGAATAAGAACATCTTGTAAAGTATTAGTAAGTGCATGCCCCATATGAAGCTGACCCGTCACGTTAGGGGGGGGGATAACAATACAAAAAGGCTTTTTGGGAGAATTTGGATTGGCGTTAAAATACCCTTTGCTTTCCCAAAAACTAAACCACTTGGTGTCAACCTGCTTGGCCTCATAAGCTTTAGGTAGTTCGGTAGACTCAACAGGTAAGGGGCTCATCATAAACTCTCAATTTTATAAAAGAGCATGATTATAGCTAAGCCGCTATTTTTTAATAGATGCATTTTATAAGATTTTTAAGGAAGCCAGCTTGTTTTTATTTTAATCTAAGCAACTAGGCAATGTAAGTGATTAAAAAACAATTGCTAAAACTCTTAAAATTATTTTTTGTAAATCATGGGAGAAATTAAAGATCTCTTTCACAGGGTTTGCTTAGCAACTCGGGCACTAGAGGCTTAAGAATGGGCTATCGCAAAAAAATTAGAAAACAATGAATTTTTTAATAATACGCTTTATAAAAACTTCGTCTGCATACCCAATCCTCCGAAAGATGTCCCTCTGCTTAACAAAAGGGATTTTATAAATTACGTGATTGCGTAAGGAATAGACTAAAAGCGTATAAATAGAATGTTACAAAAAAGGTAGAAAGATAGGTAGATAAGATAATGAAAAGCGCTTAAACAATTAAGCTCTCTAGAATTTTTATGCGCGCGTGATGTTATAATTATTTATAAGTATTGAATCCATGAACTATAAATTGATGATTGTCATTGCGGTAAGCTCGTTTAGCTTAATTTATCCCTATCTTCTTTTGAGAATGATTATACGCTTTCAAGCTACTTCTTATGTAATCCCATACTTTATAAAATGGCTCTCATTAAATAGAGAGGTAATTTTTAAAGGTTAGGTATCTAGTATCTAGACTTAATTTTTTTCAAAACGTATTATTAAAAAATTAGGATGTACCCCCAGCTAGCCTAAAGTTTTTTAGCGACAGATGAAAAAGAGGCTCGCTTTAGATTTTAGCATAAACATATTGCTGGGCTTCAAGGCGAGAGTAATGAGCATGTTTTTCTTCGTCGCCAATACAATGGAAAAAAAAGGAAGCCTGTGAATAGAGCTGGCGCTTTTCCCAAGTGAAAGCTTTATTTAACCAGGCAGGACTTTCATCGATTTTAAAAGCTATCATATGGCTAAATAGAGTCCACGAACGAGGAAAAGGCACCTCTAATACTTCTGAAAAGTGTAGGTAAGCTCTCTCCTTGCCTTTAGTCATGTATAGCCATATGCCGTAGAATAGGTGGAGAGGATGCCATTCCTGATTGATAATTTCAAAAGGATATTGTTGCAGCAATTCACCCGCTTTTTCCCAATTTTTTTCAGCCAGATGAGCGAAAATCAGGGCACAATTAAGCCCAATTGAAGCTTCGGGAGCTAAGGTAAAGGAGTGCATTTTTTTTACGGCTTCGAAAATAAAAGGGTAGTTGTGCTTCTTAATGGCAAACCTGATAAGATGGGTTAAAGCTCGAAGCTCGTTTCTTTCAAGAGAACGCTTAGGTAATAGTTTAATTAGGTGATCCAAACATTTTTCGATAGGCTGTTGGTAAACTTTTATAGCGATTGTAAGAAGCTCTGTTTCATGTAAAAGCGCTTGAGAAGAAGGGGTTTTTTTATTTAGCTCGTTCAATTTAACTTTGGCAAGGGCATAGCTGCCAAGCTCGATAAGCGCATAAATAGCGTTAGTGCATAAGGTTAAGGGAATAGGCTCAAGCTTAATAAGATCATCGAGGATTTCACTTAAGGCATAAGGCTTTGCTGTCCAAAAGGCAAGATGGATAGCAAAGTCAAAATTTTTCAATTTCTCAGAATTGGCCATCTCTATTTCATTTAACATAAAATGTAAGGGCTCCCAATGCCTTTGCAGGCTATGAAATAGCTTTCTAACATTGTTTTGTGAGATGATAGAAGGAAGGTAGCGTAAAACAAATAATATAAATTGATAGGTAGCTTTACGATTATGCCTGGAACTTTCAAGCATGCGATAAAGGATTTGCTCTTCAAGCACAGGAAGAAGAGGATGTTGAGGGTAGCGACGATACGCTAGCTCAAAACATTTGATTTCTTCATCAGGATCATCTAATGCTTGATAAACGAGAGCTTTACCTAGATATTCTAGGGGGGCACCAGGAGTAGAATGCAGTTTCCAGAATTCCTCTAAAGAGTCTTCATAAAGTTGCTGTTTCTTTTCTGGGCTATGATTGTTGCGAGCTTGCTCAAGAAGGGTTATCCCAGCTCTAAACATAGCTTCTCTACCTTCAGCCGTTCCCGGAAAGGAGTAGCCGATACGTCGATATTCACTTAAAGCTGTAGTATAATCTTTATGAGCAAGAAAGGCATCAGGAACAGCCAGGCAATTCACCCGGATATTAAGGCTTCCTACTGAAATACTAAGAGGAGAAATTTCATAATCAGCGTCGCGCGATAGTAGTCCTAGGTGAGTGCCCGCTAAGGGTAAATGACTAATATATGAAAATTGATGAATGTTATTTAAATAAAAGTGAATATTTTGATCGATTTTTTCAATGCGTATATGGTACCACTCCTCTCCTTGTAAAAAAATATCCGGATGATGCATCACCTCTACTGCCGAGCGCAGCAGCTTTGTGGAACGATGAGATTGAGAACCTAACCATAAACAATAGCCATCATTTAGATGCGTGCGCTCAGCAATTTCTGGGATACTAAGAAGAAAGCCAATGCCGTGGCATTTTTTTCCTAATTTAACCTGGGCTTCAATTTTAGTATTTTCTGCGAAAGAATCCTTAGAAATCATCAAGCTGACCCAATCAGAAATTTCCGTCCCACGCGTAATGGCAGTATATTCAGCAATTAAAACATTTTCTTGGAATTCCCAGTCGTTTTTATTGCTTACTTGTAATTCTGTTATCTGAAACCATTCTGAGCGGCCTTCGAGGTAGGTTTCTAGATCGTGAATCACATCATCAACCGTTGAATAACGTTGGTCTAATGCTACAGCTAGGCACTTTAAAGCAATTCTAGAGAGGATGCGTGGTACATCACGATAAGGAGCTACTTCCATGGGATCATATAGCTTTTCTTGAGTCATATTTTTTCTAAAGTCTTTTAAAGAACCTCTTTTGAAAGGATGCCTTAAGGTTAGCATCTGGTATAGGATCACTCCCAGTGAGTAGATATCTGTCTGAAAAGTGGCTGGCAGACCTAAAGCCCTTTCGGGTGCCATATAAGCAATCGTTCCAACAACTTTTCCAAGACGCGTAATATGATAGAAAGAACCCTGCTTAAGATCTTTGGAAGGCTCTTGATAAATTTCCTCTTCTGCACTTTCTGCTCTTAAAAGATGAGCTAACCCCCAATCAAGGATCACGGTTTCGCCATATTTTCCTACAATGACATTTTCAAGTTTAAGGTCTCTATGTAAAATACCTTTGGAGTGAGCATAAGCCACTGCTTGGCAGAGGCTAAGGAAAATGCGCATCAATGAGGGTATCGAACTAGTTTGCCCTGATTTTAAACCTAACTTATCTTGTTTCCTAGCATTCTTTAGAACTTGTTTTAAGGTCTCTCCTTCCACAAAAGGCATGGTGTAGTAAGCCTGGTTTTTTTCTGCATAAATAGAATAAATAGGAATAATAGCAGGATGAGTCAGCTGGCTTGTAATGTGGGCTTCTTTTAAAAAGCGATGATGAACTTGAGGATGTTGAAGTAGATCTTCACGAATGCGTTTAAGGGCTAGGCGGCGTCCACAGGAGGTATCATAGGCTAAAAAAACTTCTCCCATCCCTCCTTTACCAATGCTTTCAAGAATTTTGTAATTACCGAGAGAAAATTGAACTTGCTTTTCTTCAGGCAGCTGGTTAGAAACAAAAGAAGTGGCTGCTTCTGCTACCATTGGAGCAGCTTCCTCGTGAGGCAGTTCGTTAGGAGGTAGAGATTTAGCTTGAGACTTTTTATGAAGAGGCGTTGAGCAGTAAGGGCAAAATTTTGGCCGCCCTTTCTCTGCATGATTTTCAAGAGAAAATTGATGATGGCAATATGAACAGTAAAATTCCACAATATTTTTTAAAGCCTTAAGTATAAGAAAATTTATCTTTTAAAATTTTTTAGAGTTGCTTAAAAGCCCCTTTGGCGAAAAGTAGGGTGCCTATGGGCTTTTATCAGCCCTAGTAATAGTCGCATAATTGATATAAGCTTCATCAGCTAACATAGTTGTTAAACAAAGCTTAAGTAAAGTGAAGTCTGTTGCTAAGCATTTTTGATGCTAGAACCTTTTGCTTCTAAATAGGCTTTTAGATAATTATCCGCTAGCTTCAAGGAACCAAAGCACCTATTCTATTTTTTTTATTAAGCTCTTGCGCGCCTGCTGCCACCTACACCTTATATTTCTTTGCTTCTAATTAATAACAAGTGCCTGTAGGTAATCTAGCCAGCATAGATATTATGCCTTAGATGATTGTAAAAGGACTTTCCTTACTCCTCCTTGTGCTCATTAGCATTTCTTGGGCGTTCATCTAAAATTTCATTTTCTACGCTTTCATCTGCATAAAAATATTCTCGGAATATTAGATAAGTGCCTCCGATAACAAATAAAATAGGAATAATGACAGACCAATTTATTTTGATAAAGGAGACTAAAAACAAGCCTAGTAGGATAATAGTTGAGACAATTGTATCGTAAACTCTTCCTGTTAAATATTGCCTTAATAGAACGGCTATCCAGAGGACTAGGAGAATACCTGGCCACCAATCATGAGTGTATAATAAGATGCCAAGTCCTACAAGAAAAGCTCCATTTGAGATTGCATCTGCTTTCTTTTTGGAAACGAGAGGTTTTGCCATGCTGTCCTTAGTTGTTATAGTAGAGCTGAATTTATTTCTCTTAATCTAAGGGGAGAAATATTTTCTATCAATAAAAAATTGAGGGATCACCTTTGCCAAAAAAATTTATATTTTTTAAGCTTTTTCCTTAAAACGTAGAGTCGCACCTTTCCTGGTTAAATAGTTGATTAACCATTTTCAATTGAAGCGCTTACTCACCTGTCGAAGGGGAGGAGAGCTTTACTATAGAGGCCTGGGAAGAATTTAAATGCCACACGACTTTATCTCCTACAGTGACTCCCTGTTTTTTGAACCATTCTTTATTCATCTCTAAAACATAGTAAGTTCCCTTAGGTAGCGCCTTACTTTTTTGCAAAAAGAATAAATATATTTTATCATCCGCAGGATATTTCCACATCTCGTTTAATTTATTTACAGGTCGATGAGGATCCATCTTTTCGGGATAAGATTTTAGCTCGGCTATCTCTAAGATGCTACCTTTCTTATCTAAAAATGCTGCTGAAAGATCTATTAAAGTATTGAACATCCAAAGATTTCCTTTAGGAAAGTAAAACAACATTCCTTGATTCTCTGGTAAATGGGAGCGTTGCATCAAGCCCCAGGCGCGCTCTTCCTCTGTAAAAGCTATTTCTACTTCGATAGGAATTGTTCCAGCATGTAAAGGTAAAACTGTATACATTAAAAGCAAAAATAAAAGATAAGCTGGATGCATATTCAAGCTAAATTTTTAAAATATTAGAAAGCTAATTTATAACCTTAAATTAATAGGAAAGTCTAAAGCCAAACGAGCAGAGATCTAAGGGATAATTTTTCAAAGTAAATTTTTTAAATATTTTCCAGTAATAGAGGTCGGGTTTTGAGCAATTTCTTCAGGAGTACCGGTAGCTACAATTTCTCCTCCTCTTTCTCCGGCTTCTGGTCCTAAATCAACGATAAAGTCTCCATTTTTAATGACCTCTATATTATGTTCTATGATGATCATCGTGTTGCCTTTATCTACTAACTTGTGTAAAACTATCAATAATTTTTTAATGTCATCGCTATGTAACCCTGTCGTAGGTTCATCTAATAGATAAAGAGTTTTACCTGTCGAGCGTTTGGTAAGCTCACGACTTAACTTAAGACGTTGTGCTTCTCCACCCGATAAACTTACGGTTTCTTGGCCTAATTTCAAATAGCCCAAACCTACCGCAATTAATGTATCTAAAACTTTAGCAATACGGGGATGATTTTCGAATACCTGGCGTGCTTCGTTAATGGTTAAGCTTAGATATTGGCCAAAATTTTTTCCTTTATAAGTAATTTCTAAGCTAACAGGATTTAAGCGTTGGCCCTGACACTCTTCACATACTACGCGTACAGGGGGTAAAAAATGCATTTCGATGCGTTTATAGCCCATCCCCCAACAATGGGTGCACATGCCGCGTCGATGATTATAGCTAAAGTGCTTGCCTTGTAATCCTTTGGCTTTGGCAGCAGGAAGGGAGGAAAAAAAATCACGTAAGCGCGCCAGTAAATCGACGTAAGTTCCTACATCTGAGCGCACTGTATGGCCTAAAGGATTTTGATCAATAGTAATCACTTTATCAAAATTTTCAATGCCTTCCACTTTTGCTATATCGGCAGCAATTTCATAAGAATTATAAAGGCCTTTTTGGACTGCTGGTTGAATAACTTGGTGCATTAACGTAGATTTACCTGAACCCGAAACCCCTGTTAAAATGGTAAGAGCTTGGATAGGAATATCTAATTGGATGGATTTTAAATTGTTGGCTTTTGCCTCCCTGATTTGTAGCATGCCATTTTTAAGAGAGCGTCTTTTTGTAAGCATGGGAATAGTGAGCTTGCCGGATAAATACTTACCCGTCAGTGAGCGTGAATTTTTTATGATCTGTTTAAAAGTTCCTTGTGCCGTAATATGGCCGCCTAAGGCTCCTGCCTGAGGGCCAAAATCGAGAATATAATCAGCTTTTGCAATCGTTAAAGGATCATGTTCGACCATTAGTAAAGTATTACCAAGTTCCTTAAGCTGTTCGAGGGCTAGATTTAAGCGTTCATTGTCCCTTGGGTGTAAGCCGATGGTAGGCTCATCTAAAACATACAATACTCCTGTTAACCCGCTTCCTAATTGGCGCGCTAGGCGAATACGCTGTGCCTCGCCGCCACTTAAAGTGGGAGCCGGCCGATCTAAGGCTATATAGCCTAGACCTACTGCAGCTAGAAAGCGTAATCTATTGAGAAGTTGAAGGTGAACTTCTTCCAAAATTTTATTATCCTGTTGATTAATGACAAGTTTTTCAATGAAATTAAGAGAGTTATCCACAGGTAGACTACATAATTTGCTAATAGATAAGCCTTGAATAGTCACATGGCGGGCCAAAGCGTTGAGTCTATCTCCTTGACATGAAATGCATTTATGCTCTTCCAAAAGAGGCGTAATAAGTTCGCGTAGTTGAGATTGTGCACTGCGCCCCGCCTTTGCTAATACATGGTTGATTCCTATCCAGCGAAATTTTAAACCGTTTGTAGCAGTATACCACTTATCTTCCGGAGAGCCATTTAAAATCAGGTGGAGCTGTTTAGTAGGTAGCATATAAAGAGGAGCAAGCAGATCAATACCCTCTGCTTCCAAAAATGCTGCTACCCAAGCAAAGGCAGCAGCGTTATAAAGATCTTGCCATAGATAATACATCAGGCCGGCCACAGATTGCTCCATAATCTCTGGCTTTTGTATTAAATTAGCACCATATTGATATCCTAGACCTAAGCACTCCGGGCACATTCCCTCAGCATTGTTGAAAGCAAAGGTATGAGGAGTAATTTCTGGATAAGATTTTCCTGTGCTTTCTACGGCAAATGCTAAATTGAAAAAAACATCTTTTTGGTTTTCGCGAAGAATAACAATTTTGCCACCACTTATATGGGTAGCTGTCTCTACCGCTTCTGCTAAGCGGTTTTTAATCGTAGGATTGATCTTTAAGCGGTCGATAACCAATAATAACTCATTTTTGCGTTTACGATCGAAAGCTAAGCTAAGGCCTTCTTGGTCTAGATCAAAAAATTCACCATTTAGGCGCACGCGTAGGAAACCTTGCCGTTGAAGGCGAGAGATAACTTCTTCAAATCGTTCATTTTTTTTCCCTTCAATAGGAGCTAAAACTTGGATCTTTTCTCCTAAAGGATAGTTCATCACACGATCTACTACATGATCTTTGCTGATCGCTTTAATCACCTCACCTGTTTCGGGGCAGTGAGGCGTTCCCATGCGGGCATAAAGGATACGCAGATAGTCATACAACTCGGTCATAGTACCAATTGTGCTGCGAGGATTACCTGCGTGTGCTTTTTGCTCAATAGCAATAGCGGGTGAAAGTCCTCCTACATAACCTACCTTAGGCTTAGGCATTTGCTTAACAAATTGGCGTGCGTAAGGTGAAAGGGAATCGATATAGCGTCTTTGTCCTTCGGCATAGATAGTGTCAAAGGCTAAAGAGGTTTTTCCTGACCCCGAAGGGCCGGTACATATAGTGATTTTTTCACGCGGAATACTCAATGAAATGCTTTTAAGATTATTTTGCTCCGCATCCGTTACAGTAATTTCTTTGATAAAATGTTTTTGACGTTCTTTATAGTGGATAAGATTATGCTTAGAGGCTTGCACAGCTTGGGTGAGACGTTCGGCTATATCATGATGCAAGATCTCTTGGAGAGCACGGCCTGTAGGGCTCTCTAAACGAGCGATTTGCTCAGGTGTGCCTACAGCAAAGATTTTTCCTCCTTGAATTCCTCCTTCAGGGCCTATGTCAATAATCCAATCTGCCGTTTTGACAATATCCATATTATGCTCAATGACTAAGACAGTATGACCACGGTCTACAAGTTCTTGCAGCACTGTCAATAAATGCTTAATATCATGAAAATGAAGGCCGGTTGTAGGCTCATCAAAAATATAGAAAGTGTGTCCTGCGGTAGGCCTGGCAAGCTCTTTAGCTAATTTGATACGTTGCGCTTCTCCACCTGATAAAGTCGTGGATGACTGGCCTAGCTTAATATATTCCATTCCCACTTTTTGCAGTGTTTGTAGTTTATGGTAGATGGAAGGAATATTAGCAAAAAATTCTAATGCTTCGATGACCTCCATCTCTAGCACATCATAAATACTTTTACCCTTGTAAAGAACTGAAAGGGTTTCTTGATCAAAACGCCTTTTTTTACAAAGCGGGCAATCTATCCAAGCATCTTCCATGAAATCCATATCAATTTTCACCATGCCCATGCCCCCACATTGAGGGCAAGAGCCTTCTTTGACATTAAAGCTAAATCTTCCCGGCTTATATCCACGTGCTTGGCTTTCAGGTAATTGGGTGAATAAATCGCGAATATCATCGAAAAGTTTGATATAAGTAGCGGGGTTGGAACGAGGGTTGCGCCCAATAGGCGATTGATCAATAGCAATTACTTTGTCAATTTTATCTATTCCTACGATTTCTTTATGGCGGCCTACAGGATATTCGCTTTCATGGAGTGCATTCGATAGGGCAGGATAGAGAATATCGGTGATAAGTGAAGATTTTCCAGAGCCGGAGACGCCCGTTACAGCAATGAAAATTCCTAAAGGTATTTTAGCATCTACATTTTTTAAATTGTGATGAGTAGCTCCTTTTATCAAGAGATGGTCTTTTTTTATCTTTCGACGCTTTTTAGGAATGGTAATGGCTAATCTTCCCGATAGGTAGCGTCCTGTAAGAGATTTTTCGCTTTCTAGCAAGCCTTTAACATCACCTTTGTAGACGATTTCACCTCCTCGTGTACCTGGCCCAGGCCCAAAGTCTACAATATGATCAGCTTCCCAAATGGTTTCCTCGTCATGCTCTACCACGATGACGGTATTACCCATATCGCGGAGACGTTTAAGCGTAGCTATCAACTTTTTATTATCACGGGGATGCAAGCCAATTGAAGGCTCATCTAAAACGTAAGTAATACCTACTAATCCGCAGCCAATTTGAGAGGCTAGACGTACGCGTTGAGCCTCTCCTCCCGAAAGCGTAGGCGCTGTTCTGTCCAAATTTAAATAATGTAAACCCACTTCAATCAAAAATTGTAAACGCTCACGAATCTCCTTGATTAACTCAGCAGCTATTAGCTCATCCTGAGCAGACAGGGGAAGATTGCTAAAAAATTCGTAGCACTCAGCAATAGTCATAGCTGCTAATTGGCTAATACGCTTGCCATTGAGTAGGGTCGCAGCAGGATAGGGTTTTAAGCGTTCACCATTGCAAGCAGGACACCTTTGCGTATGCATAAGCTTGAGCATTTTGCTGCGATAGGAATCGCTTTTAGCTTCAGCAAAGCGGGTATGCGCTTCATGCAAGACGCCTTTCCATTGAACATTATCTACCCACTTTGCCCCAGTAATAGGATGAACAAAATGCATTCTGGTCCACTTCTTTTCCACCCCGTAAAGAAAAACTTTCTTAGCTTTTTCAGACAGCTTTTTCCAAGGAGTATGGACGCTAAAGCTATGCATATTCGCTAGATTGTTATAGATGTTACCATAACGTACTGTTTGGTAAGAGCTTGCAATGCTACAACAATCTTGAGCGATACTAAGGTTTGGATCCATAATTTGTTCTAAGTCAAATTCATTGACAATACCTAATCCATTGCAGCTTGAGCAAGCTCCTGAGGGGCTGTTAAAAGAAAAATCGTGCGGCTCTAAGGAGGAATAAGAGAGCCCTGATTTAGGGGAATAAGCATGCGTAGAAAAAAGCTTTTCCTCGTCTGTTTGTACATCCAATATACTGCAGACTCCATTTCCTAAATCTAAGGCTGCAGTAATAGCCTCAGCAATGCGCGAATTGTTTTCAATGTTTATGACAAGACGGTCAATGACTACGTCGATATCATGAGAAACGCTACCATCTAAACCCCATTCATGCTGTAAAGTAACAATTTTTCCATCCACCCGTGCTTTTGTAAACCCTTTGCGCATGAGGTCTTGAAAATCTTCTTTAAACTCAGCTTTTTTAGCTTTAGCATAAGGGGCTAGGACAATGAGCTTAGTATTGGAAGGAAGGCTTTGGATAGATTTGATAATTCTTTCCCTGCTCTGAGGGGCTACAGGTTCTCCACTGACTGGGCAATGGGGGACACCCACGCGAGCATACAATACTCTTAGATAATCGTATATTTCTGTCATCGTTCCCACTGTTGAACGTGGGTTACGGCCTGCGGTTTTCTGCTCTATAGAGATAGTAGGAGAAATTCCCGAGGCATGCTCAAGGTCAGGTTTGGCCATTTCGCCTAATTGGCGTCTTGCAAAGGTAGAAAGGGATTCTACATAGCGTCTTTGCCCTTCCATATAGATGGTATCAAAGGCAAGAGAAGATTTTCCTGATCCAGAAACTCCGCTAAAAACTATTAATTCATTGGTATTAAGCTGTAAATCCACGGCTTTAAGATTATGAACTTTGACTTTTTTTAAAATGATGTGCTTATGATCCATGCTTACTACCCCAAATTAACTAAAAATACTATACATTGAATAGGGATTTTGGGGTAGATTCGTTTAGATTTATCCAGTAGGACAGCCTTTCGGCAAGCAATCCTTATCTTAAGTTTTTTTAGCTAAAGCTTAGCGGCCGTTAGGCCGTAGACTGTAGTTATCTTCATGTAGGTACGGGTTTTAGTTTGAACCTGTGCATTAATAATCTCCATGTAAACACTCTTATTTTTAGCTAAAAAGTAGCTTTAGCCAGAAGTACAAGTAAAACTTTTGCTTGTGCCTAACATATTTTTGGGTGATTTATTTAATAAGATAAGATTGTTATAAGAGAATTTTTAAAAAAATATTTAAGTCGTGTTTTACACTAAAAAAATTGTTGTATGGGATAAGCTTGCTCCTTTCTTTATTAATTTTTTCTGCAATTTTTTTAATAAATATAAATTTAAAGGGCTTTTCCAGCTCATCTGTGCTAAAGCTAAATTATAAGATAAATAAGATTGAATCTCTATCGTATCATCAATAATCAATACACCTCCTATATCTTGTTCTAGATGGTGCACTTGCTTTTTAACATACTGCCATAGTTCTTTCAATCCTCTTAGATTGTGGTTAAGAAAACGGGTGATTTTCTCGTGGCTAATCTGGCCATCTAAAAGATTAGATAGCCCAGTGGCTGTTGCTTGTTGGTTTTGGCTGATAAGATAATCTGTATAAATCTCATGAAGATCAAGTTTCATTTTTTTCTCCTCTTTTCAAAAAAAAATATACCCTCAGAATAATTTTTTCAACTCATCAGCGCGTAAGGTGAGGTATGATGCTAGCTTTGCTGATCGATCAAGTGCAACAGCGCTGCTGCAGTATGTTTTTAGCTGCCCTCAAAAAAGCTGGTTCAAGAAGTAGCTTATGGATGCTAATATGGGCTTTTTTTGTCTCTTACTTTATCGATACCTGGGAAGATCTTTACCACTCAATTGCCTATGGATTTAAAGGAGCAAGGCTTACTCCGAATACTTCTTAACAAAAAAGCTTGAAAGTGCCTTTTGAACCCTTGCGTGTAGAAATTCTTAACTTTAAACTAAATATTAACTTCGGCAAAGAAAGCTTAAAACTTAAGGTATCCTTTTGCTTTTAGATAAGTAAACCTTAAGATTAGCTGTAAATAAAGTTAAAATTTTTATTTGCGGGAATTGCTGAAATTTTTATGATAATATTTAAAAAAGATTCTTTAAATAATGTTCCCAATTGAGAAAAACCATACTATTGCCAGGAGAAAAAAATGATTAATGATTTTGATAGCATGATCTCTTCTTCATTAATAGCGTATATTAATGAACTGATGCCTGAAGTAGCCACCTTAAAAAAAATATCTAATGAAAAATTATATGAGGAGCTAGCTTTCAAAGCTCTTATGGATTATTTAGGAGACCCTCAACAGCAGAACAGCCCTACGCAATTTCAATTAGCGCCTCATCAATTAGGCGAAAATCCTCCAGGGGAAGCTTTAAAATATTTTAGGAAAGTAACGTGCTTAGAAATAAACTCAACGACCCAACATATTAGAGATAATTTTATAAAGCTTTATCCAAGCGTGGCTCGCACTCTCATAAACGAAAAAATAGTGCAGAGTGTACAAAAAGAAAAGTTAAAGCCAGACCCTTATGCGCAAATCTTACAGAAATTAAAGCAAAGTGTAGTAGGTCAAGACCAGGCGGCTACTCTACTAGCCACTGCATTAAAAAAACAAAAAGAAGGAAATCATGTATTCATATTTGTTGGACCAACGGGGGTAGGAAAAACAGCTCTTGCAAAGGCAGCAGCTGAGTATAAAAGAAAATATATTTTTTTTCCTATGAATCAGTATCAAAGTGAATATACTGTTTCTAATTTTTTTGGATCAGGCGCAGGTATTTTAGGCTCGGATGATAAGCCTTTTTTTGCAAAAGAATTAGATAAATGCAAGCCGACACTTTTAAGCAGTGATGAATCTACCGAGCAATATGAAGTGGAAAACATACTAATATTGTTAGATGAATTTGAAAAGGCTCATTCTAAAGTTAAACAATCCCTCCTTACGATCTTTGATGTAGGCATGTATAAGGGGCAGTATACTAAACGCATTAATGATAGGGAGAACAAAAATGTAAGCATTATTTACTCTCTTAAGAACTGCATCATTATTAACACTTCTAATTTATATCAAGATTGCATTCTGCGCGCTTTCCAACAAAAAATGAACATTGAAAAAATTTGTGAATTATTTAGAAAGCAAAATCAGCTTTATCCTGAAGGAAATAGCTATTCCCCCGAGCTATTAAGTAGAATGGATGTCATTCCTTTTGGCCCTATTCCATCAGGAAATTGCTATCATCAAATACTTAAAAATAATTTAAATTTTTATTTTGAAGAATTGAAAAAAGAATTTTCATTTAAGGAGATTATTGTTGAAAATGAAGCCAAAGTTTTATTAGCGCTAGAAAAAAAATTTTATGGAAATGGCACTAATATTAGAAAGCTTGCTCAACATTTTGCAAAATTTACTGTTTTTATTGAGCAACAAAAAGGAGAATGGGGAGACTTAACCCAAGTAAAACTAACACTTTATCCGGAAGAAGAAAAACTACTACTTAGAGCAGATATGTTTATTGAGTTTTTTAGCACCTATAATGACATGAATAAATCCATTCAGTTAATTTAAATTAAAAAAGGAAAATTATGAATATAACTACCCACCTTTCAGGAATGTCCCATAGTGAATTGGTTAGTTTGGCTACACAGCTAGCACGAGAAAAGGAAAAAATAGAGCAAGAAAACAGAAAATTAGAAGAGGAAAATGCAAAGCTAAAAAGAGCTAAAGTATGTAATCTTTTAGGAGGAGACGATCTCAGTTCAATTTCAAATTCTCATTTAAGCGCTCTTGTAATTGCTAGGCTTCCCGAGTTTACATATGAGGGAGTGTCTGTTACCCGAGTAGGTTACACATTTTATGGTGATAATAAAGCAAGTCAAGCAAGAAAAATTGAACTAATTCGTACTAATACTAGCATTATATCTCACTCACTGTCAGCTTTTTTTAGCTCCTTATTCAAAAGCAATTCAGTTTACAGAAAAGTTTTAGACCATACTAGTATTCAGCAATATTTGTTGGCATCGGATGAATTAGCTACTGATGCAATAACTGAAAAAAAATGCCAGCATGAAATACAAACTGCCTACATTCAATATAAAACTATCTATATAATAGTACCCGAAAATCTTGAGAAGGACGCAGAAATTCATATAGATACCGGCTCAAAATTAGTTCAAGTGGGAATAGATAGCGGTAAAGTCATGCGTCAATTTTTTATAAGCAAAGATTAAAAAGTAGTAACTATTCAGGTCTAAGTAAGCTTTAACAATCAGCTGCTTATGAAAATTAAGTTTTTGACTTTATCTATCCCTATCCTCTAAGAATAGGTGACAAAGCGGTACACTCTAGTGGTCAAAAGTAAGGAGTTCATAAGCAGCTGATTGTTAAAGCTTACTTAGACCTGAATAGTTACAAAAAGTACAAGCAAGGTAGAATAAAATGAACATAAATTTATCAAGCGATTATAATTTAAATACTATTAGTCCTTCATCAAGTCAAAGCAATTTTGAATCTCAAAGTGCTAAAGCAATAGACAATCGAGAGTTAATACAAACAGCCCACACGCAAGCAATACAAACTTTTGAGGAAATATCAATTCTTTTTAAGCAATTTTATTATCTGGCTACCCAGGTACGTGGTGACTTGTCAAGTGAGCACTATGGGGCGCTAGTAAAATTAGCCGAAGAAGCTTTAATTAAAGCTAAAGACTTAGTGGAGGCACACCAGGATAAACATATAATTGAGGAAATGGAAAAACAATTTGAGGACCTTTGTACAAACATGCCTTTAGGTAAAAGTGTATTGCTACAAAAAGACGTAGATAAGATAAACAGTTTAGGAATGGTTTCAATTAATGAAACTTACAAATACAAAGAAAATGAATATTATGAACCTCATATTTCTTTATTGGCAATAGCTAACTATTTCGAAGATTTTAAGAAGGGGAATGGTTATTCTTCTATAGCTGTATCAATGAAAAGAGACATTTACTATCATATGTGCAAAGGAAAAATGTTTACCTTGATTGGGTTTAGAAAGACAGCTTCTTCCATGTCTACGTGGTCATCAAAACTTTCAACAGTTTTTAAGATGTCTGAAGAAGAGAAAATAATTAACCAAATGAATCAATTAAGAAAATCAATTAAGAAAAATATTAGCCGTTGGGGATATGAAGGCTTTACACTCTTTCATATGGATAAAATTAAACATGTGTTGGATGTATCCGACAAAGATGAATGGGGTGCTAGCATCTTTCTTTTCCATCGAAAAGTTGGAAATGAAAATTTAGCAATGTATGAAGAAGATATTTTTTTGTGATAGTCTTACTTTAAAAAAAGATTGACACAAATACACACGAATAAACAAAACAAACTTTATCCTTCACTTAATTAATTTAAAAGTAAATGAAGAGAATTTAATCTTTAAAGCCTTTTATGTTGCATTTTTTATAACTAGTTTTTTATATTTATTTAAATAAACGGATGTATGCACACCAAGAATACGAGGAAATCCTTTACGGGGACACGAAGTTCTGAAATGCTTTCAAATACTAGGTTTGAGATACTAACATATGTTAAAACCTACTTTAAAAACTCTATCGTTTTCTAGAAGGCTTTGCTAAATCCTTTATTGCTAGGTTAACATTAGAAGTGAAGGGGGCCAAATTACTCGCTAATGTGCACAAGGATAGTGACATTTACCTTTAATTCACCTTCTTTGGCTAAATGGAGTAAATTCAGCAATCATTTTTGCTTGCGCAATAAGGATAAGAATAGCATGCGAAGGGGAATGGGATGTAAAATCCATGGTAGAGACTAAGCCGAGGAAATGGGCTAAAATTCATCTAGGCATACATACCGTTATATTTAGAGGCCAATCATGAACAAATTAAGCATACATGGCCACACTACTTTAAAAAGAGCAAGGTTTAAATAAACAGGATGCTTATAAATGAAAAAAGTTTTTTTTAATCCCTCGGCTCTCTTACATTTTCATCCTATCCTTGTAGCAGATCAGAGGGAACCCCTATCTTTTGCTTCGAGGGAAGAAGAGACTCAAGCTTTGGTTCAAGCAACCCATACTACTGCTATGCAGGCCTTTGAGCAAACTTTTAATCTTTTCGCACATTTCCATAGCTTAGCTAAAAAAACACGTGAAGGAACAACAAGTATACAATATGGCCAATTAGTAAAAAAAGTAGAATCTATTTTATTACAAGCTAAAAACTTAGTGGCTAAAGACCCTACGATCTCGCCTCCACATATAATCGAGGAAATGGAAAAACAATTTGAGGAACTTTGTACAAACATGCCTGTAGGTAAAAGTGTATTGCTACAAAAAGATGTAGATAAGCTAAAGAGTTTAGGTAAAGTTTCAATTAATAAAACTTACAGGTATAAAGAAAAAGAATATTACGAACCTCGCGTTTCTTTATTGGAAATAGCTGGCTATTTCGTGGATTTTATGGAAGCAAATGGCTATGCTTCCATAGCTGTTTCAATGAAAAGAGACATCTATTACCATATATGCAAGGAAAAAACTTTCACTCTTGTGGGCTTTAGAAAGAAAAAATCTTTTTTTTCATCTTTTCCCCTTCTTTCCAAATCTAAATTTTCTGAGCAACAAAAAATAAGTAAGCAATTGGATCAACTAAGGAGATTAATTAATGAAAAAATTAGTAGCTGGGGATATGAGGGTTTCACAATCTTTCATATGGATGAAGTAAAACATTTGCTTACCCAAGCAGACAAAGACGAGTGGGGTAGCAGCATCTTTCTCTACCACAGAAAAATGGGAAATGAAGATCTAGCTTTCTATGAAGAAGTTATTCCGTATGAAAATCCTTATATAGAGGAAGAAAAAAAAGTTAATGGTCTTCCCCGACTAACTAGAAAAAGGTTAGAAGTCCCAGAAATACGCCCTATTCTTGATGTAAACTTTGAGAAAAAAAGAAAATTTTTTGGGATGAGAGCTTTTTTTAATAATTATTTACTTTTCATTTTTATAGCTATACGGAAATTTTTTTCCAGGTGTAGTAAAATCGCTCATAATCAAATTTCTCGCTTAATAAAAGCTCTTTATACACTTGTAAATTGCTGTAGAGGTAAGCATAAAAAGAAGTTGCCTTTGCTATAAATGAAGAGTTATCTGTTCTGGGGACATAGAAAAGAAATTTACACTGCATTTATTGAGAAAAAGAATAATCACTTTGGGGTTTTCCTCTTTTAGGCATAATTTTTCCTAGCTCATCATTGGCTCCTTCCTTTATTAATTTTTTCTGCAATTTTTTTGATAAGTATAAATTTAAAGGGCTTTTCCAGCTCATCTGTGCTAAAGCTAAATTATAAGATAAATAAGATTGAATCTCTTAGACTTGATATGGTAGCTTTCTTGATTGCTTGTATGGCGTTTAAAAACAATCTTTTATTTAAAGCAAAGTTTTTGAGTTATTATTGTCAAATTTGGTCGGTAAGATATAATAACTTTTTCTAAACACCAGGTGCTAAGGCAGACACACTATTTAAATGACTATTAACGCACACCCTTATCAGGTATTTTTCTATGTTGGTCACTAAGACAAAAATTATTTGTACCATTGGCCCTGCTGTAAATACGGTAGAGAAGATGATGCGATTGATGGAAGGCGGGATGAATGCTGCCCGTCTTAATTTCAGCCATGGGAGCTATGAGGAACATGCGATTGTGATTAACAACCTTAAGAAAGCTCGTACTCAGAAAAAGATGCCTTTAGCTATTATCTTAGATACCAAGGGACCTGAAATTCGAATTGGTAAAATTACTGGGGGACAAATTAACCTCAGGCATGGACAATTATTAAATTTATTTAAAAATTCTATAGAAGGAAGCGAGCAAGGAGTCTGCGTTCATCCTTTCTATGTTTTAAATGATCTTAGTATAGGCACGCGGGTTCTTTTTGATGACGGTTACATCTGCTCCCATGTCATCGAATCTACAGCTGAAAAGGTGGTCGTTAAGATTGATAATGGAGGTGTCCTCAAATCAGGTAAAGGGGTGAATATCCCGAATGTCAGCTTGAGTCTACCAAACATTACTGAAAAAGATATAGCCGATATTCATTTTGGCTGTAAGCATGATGTAGATGTTATAGCCGCCTCTTTTGTACGTTCACCAGAGCATGTACTTGCCATCAAAAGACTTTTGACTAAAGAAAAAAAGCCAGATATTCAGATCTATGCGAAAATTGAAAATAAGGAAGGCATACAAAATTTTGACAGCATCGTTCAGGTTGCAGATGGAATTATGATCGCCAGGGGCGACTTAGGGGTAGAAGTTCCTTTAAGTGAAGTTCCTAGGCTTCAAAAAATGATGATAAGAAAAAGTTATCTGGCAGGGAAACCGGTGGTCACAGCTACCCAGATGCTAGAATCTATGATCAACAACCCTCGTCCTACGCGTGCTGAAGCCTCTGATGTGGCTAATGCGGTATATGATAGCACTTCTTCGGTAATGTTATCAGGAGAAACGGCGATAGGAAAGTATCCTTTTGAAACCGTACAAGTGATGCGAAGTATCGTGCAGGAGGCGGAGGCAGATTTCAATTATCGTGCTTTTTTTGATTTTCATTCAGGTCTGATTCATCATGATGTCCCTTCTGCGGTTACTTTGGCTACGGTAAAAACAGCTTACAGCTCTAGAGCAAAAGCTATATTTGCTTTTACTAGTGGAGGCTCAACAGCATGCCTTTTGTCTCGATTAAGACCCGAAATGCCTATTATAGCTATGACTTCCCATGAGAAATGCTACCATCAGCTGGCTTTAAGCTGGGGTGTAAAGCCCTATTTAAGCTCTCACCCTACAAAAAACATTTCAGAGGCTTTTACTAAGATCAGTACTTTTGCTTTAAAGGAAAATTTAGTAAGCAATGGCGATTTGGTAGTCGTAACAGCGGGCTCTCCGTTTGGCATTTCTGGAACTACCAATATGATGATGGTAGAGAGCATAGGAGATGTATTGGTGCGAGGCCATCATGGTGTAGGTTCCCGCGTGCATGGAAATGCCACCCTTGTTTTATCTCCGGAGTCTGCTAAAGATTATGCGGTAAGGGGGCAGCTACTTGTCATGACGAAATGCGACCCTTCATTCCTTTCCCTCATTCAAGAATCGAAAGGAATTATTTTACAAAACCATATTGATGATGTGGAATCAGAGAAGTTTGCTATCCATATTGCTCAGTTGCTGGATAAGCCTGCCATTGTAAGAGCAGACGAAGCCAGTAGAATATTAAAAGAAGGCCAGCTTGTCACCTTAGATCCGGAAAAAGCGCTGGTTTACAAGGGAGTAATTTTTTGAACCTTAAAGATAAGCGGACCTTCAGCCTAAATATATCATAGAAAAGCATCTAGCTGTTGAATGTTTCTAAATGAAGAGATGGCTTAAAAATTTATCTAAAAAATTACAAATGTACCCTGCCAAGAGCTCTATTGAAATTTTTTTCTCTGTTCCAGCTCTCTTCAGCCTTTGTCATCTAACCAGTTAAAAACTTAGCCTTTAGGCTATTGATTCGATCCCTTTCCTTATATGATTTTTTCCTATAAGGTGGTCACTTTTGGATATGTTTATTAACCATACCTGCTATTTTCATCATATTTACCCCTTCTTGAGTTCCAAAAACCTTTGCCAAAGGCTCATCGGGGACAATTAAGCGCTTGTCTTGAGGATCTTGTAGATTATGATCTTTAATGTAGGCCCATAGCTTTTTAATCACTTCTCCTCTAGACATTTCAGAAGCTCCAATAATAGCAGCAAGCTCTTTAGAGACTTTAACTTCTGGCTGCTTACGGGTAGATTCTTTTGGAGTCGTTTTCTTTTTACTGCTCTCTTTTTTAGCGGCTTTCTTTTTAGAGGAAGTTTTTTCTTCGCTGCCTTTGCGAGTAGCTTTAAGCTTTTTTATATAGGCGGTACGCGGATGATGAGGATATTTAGACTCTAAGAGCTTTAAATCGTTAACAATTACGTCGCACTCAGGGTAGGTAGAGCAACTGTAAAAAGTTTTTCCAAAACGCGATTTTCTTGCCATTATCTGTCCTGGACACTCTAAGGCGGGACAAGCTGGCATGCTTTTTTGAGAAATAAGAGCCTCGCCTTTTTTGGGGATGTTTACAATACCTTTACATTCAGGATAGTTAGTACACCCTAGAAAAGCTCCAAATCGTCCATGGCGGACTTTCATGCTTTTGCCGCATTGAGGGCAGGGTTGCTCCCAGTTAAAATCGGAAGCATACTCTTCTTTATTAAAGGAGAGTTCTTCAGATTGAGCCGTAAAATCACAATCAGGGTAGCGGGAGCAGCCATAAAAATATTTAGATTTAAACCAGATTTTTTGAAGCTTGCCACCACATTTGGGACAGTCGATATCTGTTTGAACTTTTGGAATAAAAGCTTCTTTTTCAGCAATTTCGACAGTAGGTAAAAATTCCTTCCAAAAATCTTGTAGAAGTACTTTCCAGTTTTTACGATCTTCAGCAACTAATTCCAGATCATCTTCCATCTGAGCTGTAAAGCCTATATTCATAATCTTTTGAAAGTTTGTTTCAAGCATTTGTGCTATCACAAAACCTAATTCCGTAGGTTTTAAGCGCCCACTTTCTTTAATCGTATAGTCGCGGCTTTGAATCTTATTCATAATAGTAGCATAAGTTGAAGGACGCCCAATCCCAGATCTTTCTAATTCTTTAACCAAAGAAGCTTCTGTGTAACGGGGAGGAGGTCGAGTAAAGGCTTGCTCAGAAGTTAATTGGATAAGTTGTAGGCTTTGACCTTCCTGCAAGTTAGGTAGCTGGCGACTTTCTTCATCTTTATCGTCATCATCTTTCTTTTCCTCATATACAGCTAGAAAACCAGAAAATTTGATGACCGACCCGGTAGCTCTTAAAATTATATCTTTTCCTACCTTTATGTCTGCTGAGACTGTATCGTAGATAGCCGGCATCATCTGGGAAGAGATAAAGCGTCTCCAAATTAATTGATATAATAAGAATTGCTCTCGGCTCAAATAAGGCTGAATTTTCTCTGGTGCATGATTTAAATTAGCAGGTCGAATGGCCTCATGAGCATCTTGGGCACTTTTTTGGGTGGAATATTGTTTAGCTTCAGTAGGAAGATAATCTTTACCATATTTTTCTAAGATATATTCCCGTGCTGAGCCAAGGGCCTCATTAGAAATACGTACAGAATCCGTACGCATATAGGTAATTAGGCCTTCTGCACCTTCATTTCCTAGATCAATACCTTCGTAGAGGCCCTGAGCTATGTTCATAGTTTTAGCCGAAGAAAATCCATAATGGCGGCTTGCTTCTTGCTGCAAGGTTGAGGTAATAAATGGAGGGACAGGATAACGACGTTTTTCCTTTCTTTCTACGTTAGCTACATGATAAGGCTTATCTTTCATCCGTGCTAATATATCGTCTGCTGTAGCTTTATTGTCGATGATTAAGTAATTTTTACCTTCTACTTCCTCTTTTTCAACTTTTCTACCATCTACAGAGTAAAGATTGGCGCGAAACTGACGTTCTTCTAACTCATTCTTAAGAATAGCTCCAATATTCCAATACTCAATGGGCTTAAAGGCTGCAATTTCTTTTTCTCGATCGACCACTAACTTAAGCGCTACCGATTGCACGCGACCGGCCGATACAAAACTATCTTTTCCTCGATGAATACGTCGATTAAGAAGAGGGGAAATTTTATAGCCTACAATGCGATCTAAAAGACGTCTGGCTTGTTGGGCATTAACCAGAGCTTCATCGATAGGTCGAGGTTGGCTAAGTGCCTTAACTACAGCATCTTTAGTAATCGAGTTGAAAGAGACACGTTTGATATTGGTTTGGGGTGGAAGAATTTGGCTAATATGCCAGGCAATAGCTTCTCCTTCCCTATCAGGATCAGGAGATAGATAAACTGTATCGCAACCTTTAGCAGCTTTTTTCAGTCGTTGAATGACCTGGTCTTTATTAGGCATAATGATATAGGTAGGCTCAAAATTATGTTCAATATCGATACCGAATTCTTTTTCTGGTAAGTCACGTACATGTCCTAGTGAAGATTCGAAAATATAGTGAGGCCCTAAAAATTTTTGGAGCGTTTTAATTTTCGCTGGTGACTCGACAATAATTAAAGATTTTGCCATTCTTGCCTCAAACAACCTTTTTATATATTTAACAAAGATACTTTTTTACTGCTTTTTACTACTACAGCTTATTAAAAAGATATACAATTTGTAGTTATTAGTTTTTTATGCAGCATGCTTGTATAGAAAAAGCGTGCCTTTTATATTTTTTTATAATTTAAATTCCACGGTATTCATCTTAAAAAAGTTGCTTTTTCTCTTTTTAGAACCTCAAATACTTACGCCTGTTTTTTACCCTTTTCCTGGACAGGGCGATCGCTAAATAGAAAATGGCTGAATAAATTTCTACATTTAGCCTTTTGCCAAACTATAATTTGCTATAGAATGGGGTTATAATTTTTTCCTTATGCGCCAAGCTCTTAAAAGGGCTGCAAATATATAAGGCAGCTTCCCTTATTTCTCATGCTGTTAGCAAAGAAATTATTAATCCAGGGGCCTTGCGTTTCAAAAAGAGATTGAGCGCAGAGAATAACAAGGTTTTTTAACTCATTCAAGTTCTTTTTCCGCTTTCTTTTGCTTTAAAGCTGTTAAGATAAGCTTAGGTTCAACCGCCTCTATCCTTTCTACGCTACCAATTTTCTTCACTAAGATTAAATTTAGCTTTCCTTTCACTGTTTTTTTATCCTTATACATATAGCTAATCAAAGTTTCTTCTGATAGCTCTTCTGGTAATGAAAGGGGCAAGTTTAAGCTTTTGAGCAAATTATGCAAGCGAATAATGAGAGAATGCTCAATAAAACCTAAAATTTTACTGGTATAAAAAGCGCAGCTTAATCCTATTGAGACTGCTTGGCCATGCGAAATTTGATAGTCCATAGCCGCTTCGATGGCATGTGCAAAGGTGTGTCCCAGATTTAATGTAGCCCGAATGCCATAATCTCTTTCATCTTTTTCTACGATAAAGGCTTTAATTTTGCAACATTCTACGATGAGAAGATGCATAATTTGAGAATCTTTAGCAAGTATGGCTGTCGTATTTTTTTCTAATTCCTCGAAAAGCTGAGGACCTTGAATAATCCCATATTTAACTATTTCAGCTAAGCCTGCACTAAACTCTTCTGCAGGAAGAGATTGAAGGTAGGAAGAAAAGATCCATACCTGTCGGGCAGGATGAATACTACCAATCAGATTTTTGCTCCCCCTAAAGTTTACTGCTGTTTTTCCTCCTATAGCCGCATCTACCATGCCCATTAAAGTAGTGGGAACATGGATAATGTCTAAACCACGCATATAGCAAGAGGCTACAAAGCCTGCTAAATCAGTGATGACGCCTCCTCCTAAGCTAATAATCAAAGCATGACGATCTATTTCGAAGCGTTGGAGTTCTTGCCAGCAATAAGTGGCAGTTTGCAGGCTTTTAGATCTTTCCCCTGGGGCTAGAATGATTTTATTTATTTGCCTTAAAGGCAATTGCTCGGTAAGGAAAGGCCCGTAAAGAGGATAAACATTAGCATCCGAGATAATAACCAGCTGGGAATAATCTCTTTTAAGCTGCAGATTTGTAAAAAGAGGAACGGGATTAATAAGAATAGAAGAATCTTGCGAGGCAAGGTTAATCGAGGTCCATTGACTAAAGCTTAAGGAATCCATATCTCTTGATTTTTTTATGCATAATTTTATGGACTAACTATAAATCTTTTTAAGCCCTTTGGTTAAAAGCCTGATTTTTGCATAGGTAGCTAAAGCCTACAGAGTCAGTAAGAGGATAAATTGCTTTATAGGCTTTTTTTTAGTTTAGAGAAAGCGCTTTGCATTGTTGGTTGAAAGAGTTATCCAGTATTGGGGGTTTATTATAGAGGGAGCGGATCTATTCTCTTTGCTTTCGTAGGGGGGCACCTAGCTACAGAAATTAAAAATAGGAGAGCACAAGCCCATTTTAATTGAAAGTAATTTAGCCTATTGAACTTAACCATTTTCTAATGGCTTGCTTCCTAGTTTAAAATAGCTAATAAGCTAGGAGGGTGGCATACCGAAAAATTAAGACGGCTATTGAAAGGTAACCCTCATAGCATTGGTACTCTTTTTCCTATTAGAAAGAAACAGTAAACATTCCTTTTACTTCCACGGCGTTCATTGCTAGGTCTGACGCTATGGAAAGAGATGGGGTGTTATTTATTATTGTATGTCGCTTGTTAACGATTACGTTCAAGGCAGGAAGAAAGCTCTCTTCCCCAGCTTGTTCATGGATATCGTTAAAAGTAAATGAACTATTTTCAACACTCACCATTGTTTCTCCACCTGCCCTAATCGAGCGGTTAAGAGGGAAACTTTTTCAATGATTGAAGGCTCGTTTGTGGTCTCAAAATTTTGATTGAGATTTCAAAAGCGGCGCTTTATATTTTTTGCTTTTTTTAAGGTGATATTTTGGAAAACCAGGCCTTTAGATAAAAAATCTCAAAAAATTTAAATTATGCAACCTATTGATTAATCTTCCCTATTCATTTTAGCCCACCATTTTTTTAAAATAGATAGGCATAATTATTTCATTTATAACTTCTTTATATTTCTTATTTTTAAAAAATCAGTCGGGACTTTTATATTTCTGCACTCTTTTTCATGTGGCTTTCTATGGCTCTAGAGGTTGTATAGGATTTAGGAACTCCTCTAGCGAGCATGCCTATTAAAACTTATATGATAAAATTTGTTATAGCAGCTTAAAAAAAATATTAGCAAGTCTTATTAGCTATTTTGTTATCAGCTTCTTTCTTGCTTCTATATAATCAGCCAAGGAAGCTTTCCCTTCAGATAACAAGTTATTAAAGGATAAAAATAATTGATCTTTTAAATAAAAAGGAAGGGTACCTTCGCGGCTTTTTATCGTTAGCTCTTCCCATTCTTTCCAGGTGGCAAGCTCATCTGGAAAAAGAGACAACTGTTGCTGCAGCATGGCTATCCTTAATAAGTTAAAAGCATATAAAAAAGTCCCATATTGCAGTTTTTCTGGTTTATCTTTGAATGCCTCTCCCTGTTCTAGCATCGAATTTCTTAGGTGAAGTGCGGCTTTCAAGCCTTCTTCATATTCTTCTCTAGCTAATAAAAGAGTTGTTTGGGCATAGCTAGTATAGAAAGGATCATTTTCATAGGCTGTTCGCTTAATTGCTGACGTCGCATACAGGCTAGCCTCTTCATTTTTTCCTCTTAGTAACAATGTCTCAGCAATTAATCCCTCATATTTGGGGTATAATTCTGGATGTGCTGCCATGATTGCATGAAGATTTCTTAGCGCTTCTACTTCCGCGGCAGGATCGCTACTTTCTTGAGAAGAGATAAAAAGAGAAAATTTTTTCTCCGCACGTATAAAATCAGCTTCAGAAGCGGCATGATGGCGCCATATAAATTGAAAGAGAATAAAGCCAAGGATTATAAGCCCTAAAAAAGAATAAAGAAGAATTTTTCCGTTACCTAAGGTCCATTGAGTCAAAGGATGCGCTAGGAGGGCATCAGACCAAGAGAGGGATGTGTCGGAGGAGAGCAATTCGCGTTTTAGATTTTTTTTCATATTTGAGGGCTTTTTTGCTTGATTTTTGCGCTGTCTAGAACGAATATCATATAACATGTTTATTTATTGTAAAGTTAAAAGTAAAACGTATGAATGTTTCCCAGGAAAAACTTTCTTTGTTCGAAGAATTGCGTTATGTGCCGCTCAATCATATTAATATAAGTCCTTTTCAGCCTAGACGGCAGTTTGCTGAATCTGAGTTAAAAGAATTGGCTGAATCTATAAAAGCAGTGGGCTTAATTCATCCACCTATTGTTAGAACTGTGGAAAATTCTTCGCATTATGAACTAGTGGCAGGAGAAAGGCGCTTTCGTGCTGCTAAGCTAGCAGGCTTATTCGAAATTCCTGTGCTTGTGCGATCGTCAAGTCATATACTTTCTGCCCAAGCTGCTTTAATTGAAAATATTCAGCGAGTGGATTTAAATCCTATAGAGATTTCTAAAGCCCTATTTAGCTTGATGGAAGAATTTAAATTTAGCCAAGAAAAGCTAGCCGCCTCGGTGGGAAAAAAACGTTCGACGATTGCCAATTATCTACGTTTATTGTCTTTACCTAATCTTATACAAGATAGTTTAAGTAAAAATCTAATTACCATGGGGCATGCCAAAGCTATCCTAGCGGTAGAAGGGGCCGAAAAGCAGGTTTATCTGCATGAATTGATTCTAAGAGAGAGTTTAAGTGTGCGTGAAACTGAAAAAGCGGTACAAAAACTTAAGCAAAAAATTAAGCATAAGAAACTCTCTTATGAAACGCGTGACTTTTATTTAGAGCAACTAGCAGAAAAACTGCAGTATAAACTAGGCACTAAAGTTTTTATCCGCGCCAAGGGAAGGCAAGGGCGCATTTCTATCGACTATTTTAACCTTGACGATCTTGAGCGCTTGTTAGAAGCTTTGGGAGTCAGGGAATAAGTTTATATCCCCTGTATTTGAAAATTGATTGCTCTTATCTTACATGATTGATGAGATTTGTTTAATCATCAATAGGGCTTTTATAGGTCATATTGGATTTTTATATTAGCGGGTAGCTAATCTTTTAAGATTTTTCTGAAAAAATAAGCTGAAACAAAGCACTGAAGAGTCTTGAAATATTAACTAGATTGGAGGCTGATAGGTTAACCTTTTATCAAGGTTGTATAACACTTTCTCTTAGCGAGATATAGCTTTTTAAGCTGGGTTCTTGAATCTATCTGCTTTTATCGGCTACGAATTATCAAGATGATAAAAATTTTTAGGAAATTTAGTTTTTAGAGCTACGGGATAAATTTTTTTCAATAAAGTGCAACAATAAGATTACTCCCTCATTCTCATGTTTTTATTAAAGCCTGGAGTCAGGAGGAATAATTTTAGTTTTGCCGGTATTTATTGTTGTTTGAAGATAGTAGGCGATCATAGGGCGGATACCAAGCTTTAAAGGCGATTTTGCTGGCACCTGCGAAGCCAAAAATGCTTGCAAATAACTGTTTTTTCTATTGGCTGCGTGTTTTTATTTTCCCTTCATCCTCAGTGCATCAAGTAGGCATATCTCCATGACCGCTTGCTGAAAAGATGTTAATAATCATTTAACTGTAAACACTAGCAAATGTAGGGGTGGTCATCTCTTTCATCTCTATTCAGCTGTTTTTCCGTGTCAGAGGCTCGCATGTCATGTAAGGTCTTTTCTTTGACTCGTAGGATAGAAGGAGCCAATGGAAAACTTTCTTTAGATTTTTATTACCTCTTTTTTCACGATATTTATCTCAATTTCTACATCTGCCGATAAATAAACCTTCCTTTTATCCGGCCTTGTTGCGTAAATGATCTAATAGTTGGTCTGTTTAAAAGCTTATCAAGTTAGTACCCATTGTCCTTTGGGCATTCCAAGTTTTGTCATCTTATTCATCGCCAAAGATTTAGCATATAATTCTGCCCGCTGATAGTCTAGCTTCCTAGAGCGAAAATCTCCTCCAAAGCTTCTTTTAAAGCGGTACATTGCCGTTTCAGCAAGCGATCTTCTATGATAGCCACTAAGCTTTTTCCAAAGCTGCCTAGCCTCATCATCTCCTCCCCAAGCCTTGAATGACTTTTATGTTATCATTTCTTTTTTTCATCCACGGTTTGTCCGTCTCTTGGCTTAGCCTTCCTCCTCTTCTTGGAGGCACTACAGGATCCATCCCCCGAGCATAAGACGATCGATAGAAAGCTTGCCTATCATAAGCACCATCTCCATAAGTGGTCTTTACGCTCTTTGGCAGCTTGGGGATCATTTGGCTTGCCACTAAATCATCAGCTTTATTGCTAGTTGTTAGTTCACTCAAAATAATCTCATGCGAGTCTGGGCAAACGCTTAAGTGAATCTTTCTCCAAGTCCTCCGCTTTGCTTTGCCATGCTGGCGTACTTTCCACTCTCCTTCGCCATAAACTTTCACTCCAGTGGAATCAAAGACTATGTCTGTCGGACGCTTACGGCTTAGCTTTGTAAGCTCTTGCCCAAGCTCTTTAGCACGCCTACAAATGCGGGTATAACAAGGAACAGGCAATCCCAAAGCCAGCAAAGTAATCAGCGATGACACAAACCCTCGTACAGCACGGAGGGGTAAATGATAAGCCGCCCTAATCATCAACACGCATAGGATAGCGTCAGCAGAGTAAATTCTTGGACGGCCCTTCTTCCCCGTGCTTTTATTTTCCCTCCATCCTTTAATAGTTTCATCCGAAAACCATAAAGTTATGCTTCCTCTTTGTTCTAAAGCTTTGTTATAATCCGACCAGTTACGTATGCGGTAGTTAAGCTTTTTTTCCATAGCCTGCCTATATTTTTGTTTAAGCAAACTAAATTTTATAGCTCTTATGTGTTAAAGGGCAATCTTATCGCCTACACTTCTTAGCATTTACGCAACAACGCCCTTTTATCCAATAAGTTGTATTTTATTTTATAAATTTAAAATATTAAAATATTAAAATATTAAAATATTAAAATATTAAAATTTTATATTTAGTTATTATTTTTAATGCTATTATTATAAGTAGGGTTTAATTTAAAAAGAACTTAATCGGGTAGGTTCTTAAAAAATTTTGCGCCCAGATAACTGGCTGTTCTTGGGAGATTTATTTTTTGAAAAATTTTTGCAAGTGAAGTAAAAAATCAGGAGCGGGACGATTAGCTAAAGAAGTACTTTGGAAAAAATTATTTAAAAACGTAGATGCGCTAATTAGCAGCATGATCACCCGTTAAAGATAAGTAATCGATTAGACTCTATCTAAAAATTGTCAAAGGAAAAAGTTTTAATAGAGTCGGTTTTTTAGAATATAAAAGAATGCTAGCCTCTTTAGGTATTTAAATACAAATTTAATTTCGTTTATAACCTTATCCTATTTAATTGCTATTATAACTTTATCCTATAATCAGTAAAGTGGAGACCATCTATGAGCTCAGGAAGTCATATAAATTCATCTTTAGAAAGCACTCTTAATGCTTATTATGATTTGTATAGTAAAACGAAAGAAAATAAAAATGATAGAGGCCAGAGGCCTATTTTGTTGCTTCGTACAGCTAATGGAGAAAAAACCCTTCAAGTTTTAAGTGATAGAAGCCAGCTATCGTTTCTGCAGAAAATTTTAGCCTATCTAGGTAAAGGAGAAGCCAGCTTAAGTAATGTAGCCAATTTTTTACGAGAAAAGAACCCAGAAATAAAAGACACCACCGCTAGAAAAGCTCTGCAGCATCTTGATGAAAAAATTGTTAACCTGAATGCGCGTCGCTGGATTTGCCACATTGATCCCCTTTTTATTACAAAAACTATGAGCATCCAAAGTTGGGGATGTGAGGCTTCGGCGACTTATCATTCAGAAGATACTGAGCAGGGAGTCTTGGATTTCGTTCATGTTTTTCCTGAATGTGCAACGGCTTATATTGCGGATGGAACAGGGCATGGTAACCCAGGAGTTAGAGCTAATAAATTAGAGCCTATTTGGAATAAGTTTAATGGAGATTTTGTAAGCAAATTCAAAAGTGAAATGTTGGGCACCCATGATAAAGATCAAGTTCTACTTTTTATGAAGAGCGTCTTATTAGATATCAATACTTCTTTTGAAATAGCTGGCACAGCATCTACTTTTAGTATGGCAATTATTTTGGAAATAGATCAAAAAAAATATGTTTGTTCAGCACATGTGGGAGATAGTTCCCTATGGCATGAAACGAGAGGGGAAATTCACCGCCTTACGCCCGAAAGCTCGTTAGAATTGTCTTCGCTAAGTAAAAATTCATCCATTCATTTAGAGATAAAAGAGGTCCAGACGGGAGACAAAATTTATGGATTTACAGATGGAGTTACAGATTTTCTGCCCGCTGAAATTCTTCATTCTATTCTATGCCATCAGCAGATCGATCCCATCCATCTTTTGGAGGAAATTAAGGCGGCTATTGTTCACCCCACCTTCGAGAGAGACAATTATGTTAATATTAAAAAATTAAATCCTACAGATAAAAACTCTAGCGATGATATCGCTGCTTTTATCATGGTAGTCCCTTAAGGTCAACTTTGTATATAAGCCTTAAAGTCCTCATCTTTGGAAATCATAGAAATTGGGAAGTTAAATTTAAATTTTTTACTTCTTGGGCTTTTATAGAAGCAAAGCTGACTAAAAGTGTTAAGAAAAATAAAAAGCGGCCCTAGCCTTTTCAATGGATTCACTATCATGCCCCTTAGAGGGCTAAATCTGCCTACCTTCATCCTCTAAAAGCTGCCTCTTCTATTTAAAGGAGAGGGGCTTATAAAGGAGGGGCTGCATAAAGAGTATCTTAAGAGCCTATGATTAATATTTTTTTATGCTCTTTATCTTAGAGCATTAAAGATCTTAATGTTTCCTAACAGGTTTTATATTATTTAAATAAATTTTATACAGGTTAATAAGTTGCATGCAGTGATAAAAATGGATAGGGCCATTCTAGCTATTTTAAGAAAAGCCATTATCTTATTTATCCTTTATCTATATTTTGTTATACCCATCTGTAGTAAAGTAAATGTATGCAAAATATTTCTTTTGAAATCGACCCTTGGGGATCCATAGTAGCATTAGTTTTATTTAGCTTATGTTATGGCCTAGCAAGGAAAAAAAATCACCTGAGAAAACCGTCCCTGCTATTTTCTCATCTAGACTCTTCTTTTCTTAATTCTGGATGGAAGACCACCTTCTCTCAGCTTCCCCTTTGGCTTCATGGGGGTGGATTAATTTTGTTTTTAGTTGCTTTAGCAGACCCGCATCTTTTGGTGCGCAGGCCCTCTTTAGCTGTTGCTGAGAAAGACGATAAAAATTTTCTCCCCACCGAGGGAATTGCTATTTACTTATTACTTGATCAATCTGGTTCTATGGCAGAAGAGGTGACAGCTACCCTTGGCGGTAAAAGACAGAATATTTCCAAAGAAGCTCTCCTTAAACAAGTCACAAAAGAATTTATCGAAGGAAACCCTTCCGCAGGCTTAAAAGGAAGAGCTAACGATCTTATAGGACTCATCACCTTTGCTAGAGTGCCTCATATTCTTTCTCCTTTGACCCTAGACCATCAACAGATTTTAAAAGCTTTAGCTCATATTCAGGTGGTTAAAAAACAAGAAGACAATGGTACGGCCATGGGTTATGCTATTTACAAAACTGTTAGCATGATTGCTGCTACCCAGTATTATGCTAATCATTTAGCTCAAAAAAGTCTGCCTGCTTATAACATAAAAAATTCTATCATTATCTTAGTGACAGATGGCCTGCAAGATCCTAATATTTTAGACAAAAATAGCCTTTGGCGTAATCTAGGACTAAAAGAGGCGGCAGCTTTTGCAAAAGAAAAGGGGGTTCGTCTTTATTTTATCAATATTGATCCTAGGATGTATGCTGATCAGCTATCTTCTCAGCGGCGACAAATGGAAGAAATTACCCAATTGACGGGAGGAGGCTTATTTATATTAAATGATCCTGGTGAGATGAAAACGGTATATGCCACGATTGATCGCCTAGAAAAAAGTATTCTTCTTTCGCAAGGGCTGGTGGGAGGAAAACCGTCTATTTATCAGCAGATTTCATTTTCTCCTTATTTAATAGCAGGCGGAATGTTTATGGTATGGCTAGCCATTGTCCTGCAAACGACCTTCTTAAGGAAGGTTCCATGAACTTTAATGGGCTTTACTATACTTTTCCCCAAGCAAGCTATTTACTATTTTTTATTCTCCTATTTCTACTATTATTTTGGAGGCTTTATTGCCACCGTCTAAAAATCTTTGCTCATTATACGAGTAAAGACAAATTGCCCTATGTATTAATGGCCCAGCCTAAGCTATGCTTGGGCTTAAAGGTAGCAGCAATATGTGGAGCTTGGATGTTCCTTTGCTTAGCTTTAATGCAGCCTAAAGGCCATCCCCATTATTCTCAAGAAATGATAGAACATCTTCAACAGACGCATGATATTAAGCGTATGCAACCGCATGAGGTGGTTTTTTTGATTGATGCTTCTGCCTCTATGAGCCTATTAGATGGACGACTAGGCGAAAGCCGTTTAGAGAATGCTAAGAATATTGCCGATCAGGTAATAAGCCGCCTGCAAGGGCAGTCAGCATCGCTGTATGGGTTTACCTCAGAGGTGACCAAGCTATCTCCGCCTTCTATGGATTACCTTTTTATGCGGCTCATGTTACATCATTTGGCGATTAATGAAGGTGATGTAAGTGGAACTGATCTAAAAGATATGCTGCGCTATCTGCATGAACATTACCTGGCATCTTTAACCTCTTCTATTAAAACTATCATTATCATTTCTGATGGTGGCGATAATCGCTTGGAAGAGTTAGCGGGAAGTGCTCGTCTAAATTATATCAAAGAGCTAGAAGCTTCATTAGGTGCGCTGCAAGAAACGCGCATTTATACGATTGGTGTAGGTACATTGAAAGGCCTAGAAATTTCTCATTTAAGGGATAAAAGCCAAAGAATCATTTCTCATTTAAACGAAGATGTTTTGAAGGCTTTAAGTGAAAAAGGGGAGGGGCGCTATTACGCCGGCTATGCTTTTCCTGCTAGTGCCATTGCTGAGGATCTTGCTGCTCAAATTTCTAAAGCCGATATTTTTTCTTTAAAGGATGCAAGGCAAGCCTTAAATGTAGAAGAGGATTTAAAGTATGATTCCTATTACCAGTTTCCTTTAAGTTTGGCTATCCTTTTGTTGGCTTTTTACCTGTTATGGCCAGATAGGGCCTTTTCTTCATCTACTTCTTTGCGTTTAAATAAATTTTCAGCCTTCTTATTCATCAGCTTTTTTTTCTTAGGTAAAATTACCGCTAGTGAAAATCTGCAAGAGTCGCTGCAGCTGGGAGCCGATTATTTTTCAGCTAAAAATTATGTTGAAGCAACCAACATCTATCAAAAAATGCTAGCAGAAGATCTATCTGCATGGGAAAAAAGTGTAGTGACATATAATTTAGGGACTGCTTTGGCTGCACAAGGAAAGCAAGAGGAAGCTATCGAGATATTGCAGGCTTTATCGAGGAACAAAACTAGTGCGCCTTTATTAAGGTATCGCGTTCTTAGAAATCTTGCGCTTGCTAACTTTTATCAGGGAGAGAGGTTACGCCAAGTTCCGCAGGCTTCTTCGTCACCTCTTCCAGATTCTTATTTTAAAGCGCTTTACTTTTTTGAATGCTTTTTAGAAAACATTCCTTTAGTTCAAGAAGCTGAATGTCAACTCTTAAAACTTAGCGGGCAAGATGAGTGTCAAAAGGGCTATCCTTTAGGCCAAGCAGCTACTCTTTCTAAAATGGCTAGGGTGGATATGCGCGAAAAAGCTAGAGATAATCTTATGGTGCAGGCAGCCCCCTCGCAAAGTCTTCCATGGTTAGCAACCGGCTTGCAGCTGCTCAAGCAAGATCTTGATTTTTTGTTGGAAAGCCATCTGACAGCTTCTTTAGAAGATAAATATCGAGATCTTTTTAAGAGACATGTAATGAGTTGGCTTCCTCTATGGGATGCACTTAATCTTCAACTCCAGAGGGATAAAAATTTTTTCTTATTGGAAAGAGCGGCAAAATATTTTAATCAGGTAGCTCCCTTAATCTCAAAGAGCCATTTTACTGCCGCTGAAGCTAACCTAGGAATGGCAATGGAGGGGTTAAATCACTTTATGCATCTTCTTTTTGCGCAACATCCCTTTCAAGAGAATATAGCCAGTCTTTTAAGCGATTTTTCACTAGCCGCTTTGCAAGATCTTCTAGAATTTAATACGCTGCTTTTCTTAAAGCAAAAACTGCATAGGATTTCCTTGCCTTCAGAACATGAAAGACTTAAAGCTGGTATGGAGGCTATCGAAAATAATTTGCAGGCGAGTTCGGACCAGCTTCAACTTTTGCAGGATTTAAAAGCTCAATTGTACTTTAATGAATCTTTTCAACAGTTAAGGCGTGTTCTTTTAATTCTTCACGCCGATATTCATGCTCGTCCAGATCTAGTCCTTGAAGCTGCGATAGATGAACAGAGGCATGCATTAGCTCAGGCAAGACTTCTCGCTCGTTTGCAAGAAAGCCAAGGCGAGACTGTGCATGAGGCAGCTTTGTTTATCCTACCCTCCCAGGAATATTTGCTAACATTTTCCTCATATTTTCATCAAGCTGCCTACTCTCAGCAGCTTGCAAAATTTAATGCCAAAGCTTCGCTTGCGGGGAGGGAGGAACGTTGCCAATTTTCTCCCTGGAACGAAGTGTTTCCTTTATTTCAGCAAGGAAATAGGCTGGCTAAAAAAATTGTAGACCTTGTTCAAACTTCGTTATTAGACCTACCTAAACTTATGAAGGCTCAGGAAAAAGTATTGGATATCTGGCAAGAGGCCCTTACAAAGATGAAAGAACCTCATAAAACAGGTAAGTGCTCTATGGAACCTAATTTACAAACCTCATCTCCTCAGCCTTTTCAATCATCTTTTGAGGAGATGGCACGTTTGATTCAACAGATGAATAGGCAAGATCAACCGCTGCCTTCTCAACCTGCTTTTATCAAAGAAGGTTTAAAGCCATGGTAGCTTTTCTTTTTTATCATTGGAAACTGAAGGGGATGTTAGTCTTTTTAGGATCTATCTTGATTCAAGCTTCTGTCTTAGCAAATATTTCTGTAAGTGCTTTTCTTGATCCAGTGACTTTGCATCAAGGATGGCCCTTAAAAGGTACACTAGAAGTTACGCATAATAGCGATCAAAAAGTAGAGGAATCAAGTGCCCTTTTAAATGATCGTTTTTTAAAGATTAATTTGCTGAGGAGCGTAAAAATCTCTCCCGACAGCCTATTAACTGTCAGTATCTATCAATTTACTTTACCTCCTCAAAATCAAGGAACCTACACACTTTCTTCTTTATCTTTAAAAGTGGATGGGAAAATCTTTAAAACTTTCCCTATTACCTATGAAATTCAAGCTCCTCTTGCCTCTCCTTTAGCATCATCGGATGAGAACTTTAAGGCTGCTCTTCAGTTGGAGGCTTACAACGAAGGTCTTAAACAGTTATATCCAGGCCAAGAAACAAAATTAGTTTATCGCTATAGCTATAAAGGCAATATTGCTCTTTTAAAAGAAGTATTGCCTATGTTGGAAGCAGAGGGGTTGCAGAAAGTAGGGCGTCCTGATATCCGCACTTGGACAGAAAAAGATTTAAGCTTTTTTGAAGTTTCTCAGCAAGTTCAAGCGCTTAAACCTGGAGAATATGCTTGGGGGCCTTCCAGAATCGAAGGAGTAGTATACGTGGAAGATGCTAGAGGTAATAAGCAGTTTACAACCACTCATCTTAGCTCTCAAGCACCCCTTGTTAAACTAAGCGTAAAGCCTTTTCCCTTAGAAGATCAGCCAGCTTCTTTTAATGGAGCTTTTGGAGAATTTACGATGGATATAAACTTACTGAGTGCTGCAACCCTTAGCGTGGGAGATCCAGTTTTTGTGAGGGTAACCATTAAAGGCAATACCTCGAATTGGGATAGCGTTTCTCTTCCTGAAATTTGTTGTCAACCAGGCTTTAGCGGCCTTTTTAAAGAAAATGACCTTCCTGCGATAGGTAAAAAAGAAGATGATAGCAAATACTTTGAGATCCAGCTTTACCCTCTTTCTGCAGAGATTAAAAGTCTGCCTTCTATTCAATTTTCTTATTTTGATCCTAAGAGCGAGCTGTATAAAATTTTGCATAGCGCTCCTATTGCTCTTACTATTTCTCCTAGCGAAAATATCTTATCTACTGATCTGGCCTCTTCTCTTCCTATAACCTTTCAAAGCCAAGAAACTTTAGCAGAATGGATAAAGAGCTATCAGCATCTGCCTCCTTTAGCTTTCTATCAAATGCAATCTTTAGACCCTGCCGATTTAAGAGATAAAATTTTGGGTTCTTGGTGGGTAATAGGGTTAATTCCTTTAAGCTTAGGAGTAGTGGGACTGCAATATAAATTACAAGCTTCATTAAAAATTCGAGGAGGGAAAGCAAAAAAGAAGACGAGCTTAGGCATGTATCAAGAGATGTTAAAAGCCCCCCAAAATTCTCCTCTCTTTTATGAATTGCTTCATCGATTGTTAATCCAGCAATTATTTGAATGTGGCCTAATTAATCACCAAGAAGTTGTAGGAGCAGATCTACCTTTGGAGGGGGTCGCAGGCGAAGTACGTGCTTTGCTGCTGTCTATCGATTTTCAGCGTTATAGTGGCACAGCGCCAGATGAAAAGCTCTATTCTCAAGCTTTAGAAGAAGGGCAGCGGTTGCACCAAAAACTTCAAGAGATTAAACATGGTTAATAAAACGATCTATTTTTGTGCTTTGCTTAGCATAGCAGTAGGGTATGCTCTCTTAAATTTTTTTATCCTTCCTTTTTCTAATCCTTCCGGACCTCTTTTAGAGCAAGCACGTGCAGCTTATCAAGAGGCTGCGCAATCTAACAATTTTTTTCATCGTCGCCAATCCCTCAACAGATTATTGATAATTTATCATTCTTTAGATAAACTTTATTGCCCTCTGCAGGGCAATGGTGCCCTGTATAGTAACTTGGCTGAAACCTATTTTAATCTTGAGCAGTATCCCTGGGCGGCTTTTTATTTTTATCAGTCTAAGCGCTTAAGGCCACGCGATCTGGAAGTTGAGTTTAAATTAAAAGAAACGCTTGCTAAGTTAAATATCCCTTCTACGCAGTCACCTTCCTTGTTAAAAAAAGTTTTTTCCTTTCACTTTTATTTGTCTTTGCCCGAGCGTTTAGAAATTCTATGTGTCTTTACTTTTCTTTTTTGCAGTCTTGCCTCTTTATGGATATGGAAAAATTGGGCAAGGTTAAAAATTCTGGTGGGTAGCGTAGCCCTTGTAAATCTCTTATTTTTTTGTAGCATTATTTATAGCCAATATTTTGAGCCTATAGAAGGTGTTTTGATTCACGCGACTCACTTATATGGAGAAAAAAATCTTAACTTGGCTTTAGTGACTTTGCAACCTTTAAGGGGAGGAAGTAAAGTAGAGGTGCTGGAATCTGAAGAACAGGGAAGGGTGTTAAAGATACGAACGACCGATCATTTAATAGGTTTCATTTCTCAAGAATCTATTCGCTTTTTGAGGCCTTAAAAGTTGGATTGAAAATATTTGTAAGAGGCTAAGCTACCTTAAACTCACGAACATTTTGTATAGCTTCTATATCTGCCTGGCTCCTAATTTTCGCTTGTAATTAATATGAATTTTTTGATATTCTGGTCAGCACATTACTTTTGGAGAAAAAGAATGATAGCACAAGACAGTGATAGACCCACGCTGCATGAAAGTAATTCAGAGGCATGGAGCTTACCAAGCTCAACCTTTTGCCCTGTTTTAAGCAACTCCTATCTTACTCTAAAAAACACTTTAGACGGTACTTTGAAAAATACTTTAGAATTTGACAGAAAATGCCGAGCCTTAGAAGTGTTGTTTGTCGAACTGCAAGAGCGTGTTCATCAAATGGAAAAGCAGCTTTCCCGAGTTAGAGATTATTAAATGTTGATAGCTCCTTTATTCTTTTAAACTTTCACCTACTTTTTAATTTAACTTTAATAGCGTTTTCGTCTACAAACTTCTTTATCTTTCTTGCTTACTTACCTAGATTATTTATTATAAATATGCTATGATTTTTTATATAAAAAAGGGTGACATACTCCTATGAATATTGAGCGGCGTGCTTTGTTTAATTCTTTGCGTATAAATTGGTTGTTAGATCCTAACACCCAGGTGCAACCTTGGCAGGTTGAGGATTATCGTCGTCTTTCTCATGAAGATTTATTTGAAAGATTGCGTCAAAAAGATATGGCTTTAGATAAAGTTTCCCTGCTGGCGTTGGCGCAAGATGTGGATTCACCGGAGGAGCTGTGCGAGGGTTTAGTCGCAGATTTAAATTTAGAGGCAAGTGAGCAAGATCAAATATATTTAGTGGTTTTCGAATTATGGCGCCGTTTTGTAAATGAAAAGCCCTGTTTATCCATTTTTTGTGATGAATTAGATCATCAAATTTTTGCTTATGATCAAGGAAAATGTGCTTATCCAGCAGACATTCAAGATGCAATGTCTAATCTAGAGATGATTCTTGGTAAGCATGCTGATGAAGGAGCAGACCCTTTGGAGATATTCGAAATGGTATCTCAAGGATGCGCCCATGATTTGGAAACATTTCTATATGATTATATTGCTGAGCAGATTGACGATCATCATTATCCTTATGCAGCTGATTTGCTAGAGAGCTTTGGACCTTATTGTAAGGATGTAGCTTGGTTTGATTTTTTGCGGGCACGCCTTCTTTATCGTTCTGAGCCCGAAAACTCGGATGAAATAATTTTGCACCTCATTCAACGCATTAAAAAAGCGCAGGATTTAGATTTGAGTTTAGAAGTTCTTACTTTTTTATCCAATGGAGGCACTCCTGAACTATTTCGTCTACTTGTCCGTCAAACATTTCCTATGCTTGAAATAGAAGAGGACTTTCAAGAGCTTTTGACAATCTGTGCTGACTACTATCATTTATTAGATCAAGAGCAAGAAGAGCAAAAAATCCAAAAAATTTTAAAGCAAAGAGCTTCGCATGCTTTAGATAATCCAATCCAACTTAAAGATGTGAAGCTTGCAGAGCTTGTGAAGATGTTCAAATAAAAAAGAAAGTATTTTCTAGTAAACTTAAGCTCTTTATCCTTAAAACTATAGATAACTGAAAAAAGGTTTTTTAATCCGCTTCAGCTCTTTTAGAATCAATAACTTAAAAGCTCTTCTTTTCTTTCTTCCCAGGGAGGATTTAAAAAAAAAGTCGATATTGACTTTTAAGGCAAAAAAGGAGATACCTTGGACGTTTAAAAACACAAGCGGTAGTGGTTTTTTTGCTTTTATACCACAACATCTTGTGTTTTTAGAAAAAGAAAGAAAGAGATTTTTAAAATATTTTATCTATGTAAGGATTAAAGATCATGACAAAACCAACAGCAAGGGCTATGGCCACAGCTTTGAGAACATATCATCGCCCTATCAATGAGGGAGAAACTTTGCTAGAAAGTTGGGATCAAGTTGTTGAACGAGTAATTAGCCATCAGCATTGGCTGTGGGAAAGAGCTTTAGGGCGTAATCTGAGTGATCGCGAAGATGATGAATTGGAAGAGCTACGCGGGCTTATTCTTAATCGTCAAGTAGCACCTGCCGGCAGAACTTTATGGTTGGGTGGAACAGAGTTGAGCCGTAAACGTGAGTCTAGCATGTTTAATTGTTCTTATACCCATGTGGAAACAGTCTATGATATTGTCGATGTGCTTTGGCTCTTGTTACAAGGTTGCGGTGTAGGCTTTAGGCCTATTACTGGCACTCTAAACGGTTTTCGTAGGCCTTTACAAGAGATTCGGGTGATTCGTTCTAATCGAACAGGCAAAGGTGGCGAGCAGAATAATGTAGAAACTTATGATCCTGAAACAAAAACATGGACAATTAAAGTCGGAGATTCAGCGATTGCTTGGGCAAAAGCTGTGGGTAAACTAGTGGCAGGTAAATATCCTGCTAGAACTTTAGTACTTGATTTTTCTGAGATCCGACCTGCAGGGACACGCCTTAAAGGGTATGGCTGGATTTCATCAGGAGATGAGCAAATTGCTAAAGCCTTTAAAGCGATTGCTAAAATTTTATCCGACCGGGCTGATCAGCTTCTGACTCGCATAGATATCTTAGATATCGTCAATTGGCTGGGTACCATTCTTTCTAGCCGCCGCTCAGCCCAGATTGCGCTATTTGAATATGCTCAACCAGAATGGGAAGAGTTTGCAGTAGCAAAAAAAGAATGGTGGCTTAAAGGAAATGCTCATCGTCAACAATCCAATAATAGCCTTCTTTTTCGCCAAAAACCAACCAAAGCAGAATTAGAAAGCCTTTTTCAACTCATGATGGATTCTGGAGGATCAGAACCTGGTTTTATTAATGCCATGGAGGCTGAAAGGAGGGCACCTTGGTTTAAAGGCTGTAATCCATGTGTAGAGATTCTTTTAGGTAATAAAAGTTTTTGCAACTTAACCGAGGTAAATGTATTAGCATTTAAAGGGGATAAAATTGGCTTAGAGAGAGCCCTTTATCTAGCCGGCAGAATGAACTATCGTCAAACGATGGTTAACTTAAGAGATGAAATCCTTCAAGAAGCTTGGCATCTCAATAATGATTTTCTCCATCTATGTGGGGTAGGTTTAACAGGTATTCGTGCAAGAAGTGATCTGACTGCCTATGATTACAAGCGTATGCGTAATATCACTGTAAGTGCAGCTTATAGTATGGCTAATGAGCTTAATTCTCCTTTGCCTAAAAACGTCACTTGCGTGAAACCTAGTGGCACCTTAAGCAAAATCATGGGAACAGAAGAATGGGGTGAAGTGCCAGAAGGGGTGCATTTACCGCTAGGAAAATATATTTTCAATAATATTACTTATTCTAAGCATGATCCATTAGTGGGACGTTTTCGCGCTGCAGGCTATACGGTGGTAGAAAAACCTTACGAGCCAGAATCTGTGCTTGTTAAATTTCCTGTAAAATTTGAAGGCATTTCGTTTACGCGGATGATGGTCACCAGGAAGAATGGCAAAGTGGAAGAGGTAGAGGTAAACACCGATTCGGCTGTTCATCAGCTCGAGTGGTATAAACTTTTACAAGAAACATGGTGTGAGCAGAATGTTTCCAATACCATCTCTTATGATCCCTCCGAGGTTCCTGCTATTATTGACTGGCTGTTAGAGAATTGGGATACTTATGTAGGAGTCTCCTTCCTATTTCGTAATGATCCTACAAAAAATGCCGAAGACCTAGGATATGCCTATTTACCACAGGAAGTGGTCACTAAAGAAAACTATGATACCTATGTGGCTAAGTTGAAAGATATCGATTATTCAGGCATTGAAATGCGCGATGAAGAGCTAGAAGCTGCTTGTGCAACAGGTGCTTGTCCCGTCCGTTAAGCTAGGCGATAAGCTAAAAAGAGACTAGGTAGCAAGCATTGGACCTTAGCTTGCTACTTAGTTATCCTTAAATGGACCCTCTACTAGGAATAGCTTTTAAATTAAAAAAAATGCACTTTGCTGGTTTTAGTTTTTAATAGAGTGTAAGGGTTAGATCTCTTAAAGAGGAGAGAAATTTTTAACAGAGTTTAATTTTTAATCTTGACTCTTAATAAAGAGACTTAATCAGCTAGTTCTTTATGGCCTTTCCTATCGACCGCGTAAAAGAAGCTTTAAGAAACTTAGTCATTGCACGTAAGGCCTTTTTAAGTAGTTAGTCTGCCTAGGACGCAAGATGAAAGGAGGTGCTTTAGACCTGCATCAGAACTCTTTATCGGTAAGCGAAATCTATTCTAGCTTTTCTGGCAGAAGCCATACCTACATGCGTACTAGGTAAGCTATAGTCCTACCTGCAAGACTTCTTATATGTAAGCGATCTGGGGATAGTGCTCCTTAAATTTTTCAGGAGAAAGAATCAATAGGAATCAAAAAGGGCAGCCTTTAAAAAACTAGCAATTTGCAAGCATCTTTAAATTTATAGATGCCTGCAGAATCGCATCTTAAGCTTACTATACTCTGGCAACTTTTACAAAACTTGCCCCAGCTGTCAAATCATGATATTGCCTTCCAACAGGCCCGCCTATCATTATCCTTAATTTTTATGAATTTTGGTCCTCTACCCATCTGTCAATGATAAATGTTAATCCTAGCTTAACTTGTAACATGTATAATAGCCCGAATATTTTGGCATAGTTGAGAGATTTCTGAGAAATTATGATGCTCAATTTTATCTCTTAAAGTAGAAATTCTATCAGCTAGCTCGTTGAGTTTTTGATTCTCTAAAGACTTATTTTCCACGGGGCAGCTTTTTTCTAATAAGGGCCGATAGATTTCATCTAACTTCTGTATGTAGTCGTCCAAGTCTTTTAAGTCTAAAGGAATAAAGTCTTCAAGCTCATATTTGGCTAATTCTTCCCAGGAAAATAAAAGATCTTGTAGATGCTCACTAGCTTCTTGCAAAGACATGTTTTTAGTTTGAGTGTAAGCCAATAACCAGGGATCCTGCGCATCTACTAATAGATGGTTGCTTAGTAAAGTGAGCTGTTGTTGTTTGGTTTTTAGATACTTTTCTACATCTTTGACTATCAGCTTATATTTTTCATAATTAACAGGGTGGCTTTTTTTTATCAATTGATAATATAGTTTCTCTAAATTAAATAGAAAATGGGTTTTAAGAGCTTTTGGTGCATAATATTTTATGCGATTATAGGTATCTTTATTTAATTTTAAAGGGCTACTAAATGTTAAAGTAAATTTTTTTAAAAAATCTGCTCGAGCTGCCAAATCATGATATTCTCCTCTAACAGGTACACTCATTTTTTCCCTACTTATCTTTTATTAATGAAATTCTTTTTTCACGATTTTTAATAGTTTTTTGAATGTTTCTACCCTATCAGAAAGCACTGCTTCTTGTGAAGAGGGATTATTAGGCGAGGAAACATCTAATAATGCTGGTAATACTTCTAAGTCTTTGCAAGCTTCTAGTAAATTATAGGCTCCTTTACGAAAACCCTCTTGTAAGAAAACTCTAATTTTATCATCTTTCTTTAAACCCTCCTGATACTCCTCAGCTGTTACAGGATCATCTTTAAGTTTAAAGTTAATAGAGGTGCACAAATTATCAATAATTTTTTCAGTTAAATTTCCTTTGGCTAAATTTTCAAGAGTCTTAGCGACAGTTGTCCAATTTCTACTATCAACTTTAAAATCATGATCAATTAAAGCTATACTTCTCTTCCCCTCTGAGGGCTCAGTTTGTAAGAGTAAATTATCCAAATTATTTGATCTTTCAGGATGCATGCGATCTGTATTGTGGAATAATACGTCTAAAAAGATCATTTCTCCTATATCCAATAAAATCTTTTCTTGCGTTAAGGCTTTCATAAATTCATCTACTGGCAGCTCAGCAAAAGGTGTGCCTGAAATATACTTCATTACCATTATATGTTGAGTACTTTCTAGCTGATATTCTAATTGCCTAATTCTCTCCCCATAGATTTCTGCTTGTTGGCTATCTTCTGCCAGCTGATGCTTTTCTCTTAAATCATTTAACGCCAAATTTTCTAGCTTCTTTAAGGCTAGTTGCCCTAACTCTGATTCTCTAGGGAATGTAGTATAAAGAGGGGTTGAAAAATTTAGCTTTCTATAAAAATGATCAGCGATCACATGGGTGCTAGGATTTGGCATTAATTTTAGAGCAAGAGGAGCCTCACTATAATCGGTATGATGTAGAAAATATATTCCTGTCTGTCCTGCTATAGAGCGTAGAATTTGAACAGTTTCTGGTAGTGTTCTTTCTAACTCTCCAAGAACAGCTCGATGATTTATAGCTATCTCGATAGGTACCTTACTTCCCACAGAAGAAGAAGAGCTAAAAATGCTAAAAAACTTTTTGGAAAGAGTTTGTGGTTCTTTTGTGCTAAAAATTCTGTTTATGCTCTTTTGCGTTTCAATTACTTGATCTTCACTTAAATAGGGGGGTAGCTTACTAATAGAAATTTCTATTATCTTTTCATGAGTTAGTTTTGTAAAACCTGATGGAATTTCCTTCTTACGGCCTACGGCGATCTCATTCTCGCGAGGGTTTAGGTAAATATACTTTCTTCCCTCTTTTTTGACAGCTTCCTGTTGGCTATCTAACATTTGGCCAACAAGGATGTTCCAGCCCTCTAAAGATAAGGTATCAAGGTTGGCTCTGACAAATGGACTCTGTGAACTATTATCCATAGATAACCATATTAAATTACTATGCTTATAAAGCTATTATAAAATTAATTTTAAATTAAAAACATTAAATTAATTAATTAAATGAAAATTTTTATTATTATTATAAATAAATACTTAATCATTAATACATTGTTATATCAGTAGACAAAAGAGTGAAAAAACTAGAGGATATTAGAAAAATTACAGGAAGATTTAAGCTGGCAAAGCAACGGATATGATTATCATTCTTTTCCTTGAAGAAGGAGAGGAAAATGAATACTCATAAGCCAAATAGCGTTTTTGTTGTATTTAAAGCTCTGGAAGATTCAAGGAAGCAAAGCAGCCAAGTTTATAGCTATTTGACATCCCTATCATTGGCATTTTAGCGGTTTCATGGAGTGCAAATGATTGGGCAACAATCTATTGATGGGTATCTTGCAACCTAATTTGGCTGCAATAGCATGGAATTTGCCTAGCAGGCGTACATAATCCTTTAGGAAGGATTTTCGCTATGTTTTTGCCTCAAATTTTGAAAGATGTTTTATATGCTGGACATCAGCTAAGGCAGGGGCTATCAAAGGAGAAATTGCTATAGATGGCAAATAAGAGGCATCTCAAGATGCAGCTTGCGAAGGAAAAGCTATTCATAGGATTAATCTGTTTGCAGCCAAAAGTAAGAGACTTGGCCGGCTTGCTTACGGATACAAGATCAAAAGAAATAACTGCCATTCTATTCTTATTAAACATGCTGGGTATTTAAAAGAGCTGTAGTTACTATTGATGCGCTTGGATGTCAAAAGGTTATAGCTAAATATGTTAGCAATCAAGGAGGTTGTTACTTACTCGCCGCGAAAGGTAATCGAGGGAATCTACATGCAAAAACCGAAAACATTTTTGATCAAGCTATAAAGGTAACACCTAAAAAAACGAGTGATGATTATGATTCGATTTGAAGAAAAGAGCATCCAGCGTTTTTATGCCATCTTTAAGGAAGTTTGTATGGAGGGTTCTTAAACCTTTTTCAAGCTTAGCCAATAAGTTAGTAGCTCAAGTTTAAAAGCTTTTTTTGCTTATTCAGTCTGTAAAGTTCACAAAGTTTTTTGTGCAATAACGCGCGTTGAAAAAGCTTTAAATACGTGAGAAGTACCTAGTAGTCTCAGAATTTTGAAAGTATTAAGAAATTTTACCTTAGAGCCTTATAAAGAAGAAAGAGGATGGTAAAAATTTAGCTGTAGATTAGCTTAGGAATAAAATCAAGGTAATCCCCTGAAGTTAAAATGTAACGAATCTGATTTTTTTCACCGAATAAGGGTAGATGTTTTTTTACATTATGTAAATGTCCGAAGAGGCAGGTATTAACATGATATTTCTCTAGCAGCTGGGAGACGGCTGAGTCTTTGAGGTCGGCACTAATAGGAGGGTAATGAGTCATGGCGATACGAATGGAAGCTTGAGAATTAAGGCATTTTAGGCTGCTTTCTAAGCGCTGTAATTCGCGTTGAAAAATCTTTTCAGCTTCTATTGGCTGATCATTTTTTTCTAGCAAAGTTTTTACACGAGGATTTTCTTTAAATTCGATATAAGCATTAAAATCATACGCGCTACTGTCCCATAGTCTACTACCGCCAATAGAATATTCCTTCCAATGAAAGGCATTATTTTGGATAAGATGAATAGAGGAAGGAAGAATCTTTTCTATTTTGCTAAGAGAACCCCACCAATAATCATGATTCCCTTTAATCATCACTTTAGTGCCAGGAAGTTCATGAATCCATTTTAAATCTTCAAAAGCATCTTTTAGGTGAATAGCCCACGAAATATCGCCTGGAAGGAGAACTAAATCAGAAGGCTGAATGCAATTAAGCCAATTCTTTTTAATTTTCTCTGTATAATTTATCCAAGGCTCTCCAAAGACATCCATTTTTTTTTCAGGGGTGCCAAATGCAAGGTGTAAATCAGCTAGAGCCCAAATTGCCATTAAAGTTACTTAAAGTTATAAGGTAAAACCATCGGGAATGCAGGCCCCACGAGGGACAATAATAATGCCATCGCGTATAAAAATTTCGTTACTGTTATAATGAGTGAGCTTATCTGCATTATTTAAACAGACATTATTGCCGATGCAGGCATGTTTGTCAATGATCGCTCGTTCAATCAAACAATTTTGCCCAATTTGATAATTTTTTGCTGTTTGATTGTCTTGCATGGGGGAATGGTAATGATCATTACCAAGAATGTAACAATCTTTGATGACAGTGCCTGTGCCTACTTGAGTACGAGGTCCTAAGATACTATGAAATACTTCTTTGGCTTCGATTACGGAGCCTTCACAAATAATGGATTGCTGTACTTTGGTATTGTAAATTTTAGCCGCAGGAAGATTTAAACTATTAGTGACTAATAGATGCTTTTCGTCATACCAATTAAACTCCGGCTTATCTTCTGTAAGGGCTAGATTGGCATGATAGTAGGATTCAATTGTTCCAATATCTTCCCAATAGCCATCATAAAGATAGGCGGCAGCATTGCCGTTTTTAATGATGTTGGGAATTAAATGTTTTCCAAAATCTTCACGCATATCGGTAAGAAGGAGTTTTAAAAGAGCTTTTCTCTTAAATAGATAGATACCCATCGATCCTAAGCAAGCGCCCTCTTTATTATTCTTAAGTTGAAATTTTTTAAGGGTATTTTCGCTAACTTTAAATGCTTTTACTTGTTCCATATCTGTAGGTTTTTCCACAAATTCGGTAATACGTTCATTAGGATCAATTTTTAAGATCCCAAAACGGTTAGCTTGACTCTCTTCAATAGGTAGGGTAGCAATGACCACATCTGCATTGGTCCGTTGCGCAACTTGCATCATTTTTTTGTAATCCATCTGATACAGTTGGTCTCCGGATAGTATTAAAAAGTAATCGATAGGAACATCGGTTAAATATTCAAGGTTTTGGCGAATAGCATCGGCTGTTCCTTGAAACCAGGCTTTAGTATGAGGTTTTTCTTCCACTGACAAAACTTCTACAAAGCCAGCTGTGAATGTGCCTGGTCGATAAGTTTTAAAAATATGGTCATGCAAGGTTTTAGAAAGAAACTGGGTAACAATAAATATTTTATGGCAACCAGAATGAATAGAATTAGACATGGGCACATCAATAAGGCGATATTTACCACCAAAAGTAACGGCAGGCTTACAATCAGAACGTGTAAGAGGATAAAGGCGAGAGCCTTGCCCTCCACCTAAGATAATGGTGGCTACACGGCTCATATCACATGAGAGTTCAGCAGTCGTATGGTGGATGGTCGGATGTTGTCCTAAATGATTTGCTTGTAAAGTGGCCATATTATTTCTCCTAAAAGTGACTTAACCGCACTTTAAATAAAGAGTATAATTACATCAAGAAATCAATTTAATTTTGGAGGATTAAGCCTTTTTAAGCAGCTCTGAAGGTGATAATCGAGGGTATATAAGTTATTTAAACTATATGATTTTTTTAATTAAAGGAGCCTTGCAGCAAATGTTCATTCTAGCTTTGCTCTCTTTCTTTTTAAGATAGGGGTTTCCGCATGAAAGTAGCTTGACAAAGGTTTAAAAGTGGTGATCTATTCCTAAAAAAGTAAAGAATTACAACGATAAAATAGTACGCTTAAAAAACTTGTAGTTCTAGCATTTGAGGATATGCACTAGCCTTTTTCTAAATTTTAATAAGGATGATGATTGAGGGGGAGAAAGAATATTAAGAAAGGAGAAAACCCTGCCGGTAGCTCTTTATCATATAACTGAGGGATTAAGCGCCATGGTAAAAAAGAAAGCCAGTGCTATCCTATATACATTAAAAGCAGTGGCTAAGGCGATGGAAAGGGAGTTTGCCTGCCAGACAGGAAAAGTATTTAAGTTATTGCACATGCGCTATTTAGAAATGTTTATAATGCTACAACTGTCATAATTTAGAAGGATCGGAGAAGATAGAAGGTTTGTAATAATTAGAAGAAAAAGGACCTTGAATGCCTGAGTAAGAAAAAGATTTTTTAGCATGGGTGAAAAAACGGCCTAAAACCTTACAAGCCGTTCATTATGTTTCTCTTAAGCGATCCTTAATTCATCCTAAAAAAGGATTAGGCAATAAAGCACCTTTACTAGGGTATGGGCAAACAAAGAAACACGACTTCAAGAACTTAAGATAGATTATAATAAAGTTACAAAGAACCAGAAAATATGACGATTGTTTCTTAAAAAAGATCGGGCTGGAAGAGAAATGAAAGAAAAGTTTATGCGCAGCTTCCTACACCTACTTACGTAAAGTGTTAGTTAAAAGTCTGCTCTATATTTAAAAACTAGGAATTAATTCTCATTTTTATCTTGTACGTTTTGTGTTTTCTTTTATATTCTTTTATTAAGCAGTGACTTAAGAATTTAGATAAATCTTAACCAAGGCTATAAAATGAATACTAACGCTTCTATTGCTTTTGCGCACTTGCCTGATGAAGTGCTAACCTCTATTTTAGAATATTGCGCCACACCTTCCCTATCTAGCGTATGTGGAAAATGGCGACACCTTTTAGATAGTGAGGTAATGTCCTCTATTTATAAGCAAATAGTTAAAGTTCACTTTCCTCAAGGAAATGTTAAAGAGCATGCTCTTATCTTAGATAAAATTTATAAGTTAGAAGATGGACTTTTTCCCATACAAAAAGTAAAGGCAATCTTTAAGCAAGTCTTTACTCTAGCTAGCACTCTTTCTCCTTTAGAGTTTAAAGATAACCTTGAGAAAACCAGATATTTCACCTCAGCTAATTACGCATCTTATCTGTTAAATATTAGTCGTCTCCTATTATGGAAAGAATTACCTGGTGGAAAAAAATACTTAGAGCAAGAAGAAATCAAGAGTTTGTCCCTAGAAAAAAAAGGAGAGTCCTTTAAGGGGTGGATTGAAAGGTATGGAGGAGCTATTACATGCTTGCCATTAAGCATAATCGACTTAGCCTTTTTACCTCCAGAGATAGGTCAGCTTTCTCAGCTGCAAGACCTTCATTTAGAAGACAGCCAGATCACCACTCTTCCTCCAGAGATAGGGCAGCTTTCTCAGCTGCAAAACCTTCATTTAGAAGGCAGCCAGATCACCACTCTTCCTCCAGAGATAGGGCAGCTTTCTCAGCTTGAAAGTCTTTATTTAGCCTGTAACCAGATCACCACTCTTCCTCCAGAGATAGGGCAGCTATCACAGTTGCAAAGACTTTACTTAAATAATAACCAGCTTACCGTTCTTCCTGCAGAGATAGGGCAGCTTTCTCAGCTTAAAAGTCTTTATTTAGAACGCAACCAGATCACCACTCTTCCTCCAGAGATAGGGCAGCTATCACAGTTGCAAAGACTTCACTTAAATGATAACCAGCTCACCACTCTTCCTGCAGAGATAGGGCAGCTCACTGAGCTTCAAAATCTTCGATTAAGCGACAACCAGATCACGACTCTTCCTATAGAGATAGGACAGCTATCGAAGTTGGAAAGACTTCACCTAGATAATAACCAGCTCACCACTCTTCCTGCAAAGATAGAATGTTTATTACAGCTAGAAGAGCTTTACTTAAGAAATAACCAGCTTACCACTCTGCCTGCAGAGATAAGGCAGCTATCTCAGCTGCAAAGGCTTTACCTAGAAAACAACCAGATCACCACTCTGCCTGCAGAGATAAGTCAGCTATCTCAGCTGCAATGGCTTTACCTAGAAAACAACCAGATCACCACTCTTCCTTTAGAGATAGGAGGGCTCTCTCAGCTTGAAATAATTAGCTTAAGCAGCAACCAGCTTACCTTCCCTCCTGCAGAGATATGGCAGCTGTCTCGGCTGCAAAGGCTTTACCTAGAAAACAACCAGATCACCACTCTGCCTGCAGAGATAAGGCAGCTATCTCAGCTGCAAAGGCTTGAATTAAATCAAAACAAGCTTACCAGCCTACCTGCAGAAATCGGGCAATTGTCTCAGCTGCAAGGGCTTAATTTAAGCCAAAACCAGCTTACCACTCTTCCTGCAGAAATCGGACAGCTATCTCAGCTGCAATCGCTTGAATTAAATCAAAACGAGGTCACCAGCCTGCCTGCAGAAATCGGGCAATTGTCTCAGCTGCAAGGGCTTAATTTAAGCCAAAACCAGCTCATCGCTCTGCCTGCAGAAATCGGGCAGCTGCCTCAGCTGCAAAGGCTTTACTTAAATCAAAATCAGCTTACCACTCTTCCTGCAGAAATCGGGCAGCTATCTCAGCTGCAAAGGCTTGAATTAAATCAAAATAAGCTCACCAGCCTGCCTGCAGAAATCGGGCAATTGTCTCAGCTGCAAGAGCTTGAATTAAATCAAAACGAGCTCACCAGCCTGCCTGCAGAGATAGGGCAGCTTTCTAAGCTTGAAAGTCTTGACTTAAGCAGCAACCAGCTTACCTCCCCTCCTGCAAAGATATGGCAGCTGCCTAGGCTGAGACGTCTTTGCCTAGAAAACAACCAGCTTACCACTCTTTCTCCAGAGATAGGGCAGCTGTCTCAACTGCAATGTCTTTGCCTAGAAAACAACCAGCTTATCACTCTTCCTCCAGCGATAGGGCAGCTGCCTGGACTGGAATTTCTTTGCGTAGAAAATAACCAGATTACCACTCTTCCTGCAGAGATAGGGCAGCTGTCGTGGTTAAGTTGGCTTAACTTAGAGAATAACAAGCTTACCACTCTTCCTGTAAAGATAGGGCAGCTCTCGCAGTTACGTTGGCTTAACTTAGAGAACAATAAGCTTACCACTCTTCCTCCAGAGATAGGGCAGCTCTCGCAGTTACGTTGGCTTAACTTAGAGAACAACAAGCTTACCACTCTTCCTGCAAAGATAGGGCAGCTCTCGCAGTTACGTTGGCTTAACTTAGAGAACAATAAGCTTACCACTCCTCCTGCAAAGATAGGGCAGCTTACTGATCTTCAAAATCTTCGATTAAGCAGCAGCCAGCTAGTCCTCCCTCCTGAAAAGAAAGGGCAGCTCTGTCAGCTGCGTGTACTTTATACAGCGTGCAAGCAGTTTGACCTTTTTTTTTCAGAATAAGATTGCTCTCTTAGCTGCAAAAGCTTGGTTTGCAGCAAAATCAATTTGATTCTCTCTGTAATATCAGAAGATACCTACCTTTTAGAGAGGATAATAAGGAAAGGTGCGAATATATCATGACTAGAGGCTAGCTAATTAATTTTATAGATTTATTTATTGAGCAAAATCTGCTAAGATCTGCGGTTAGCACTTAAAGAAAATAATTTTCTTAAATAGCACTGGGGTTCGGACTATAATTAACAAGTACTGACATATCTAAGTGGAATCGACTAGTTTTTTAGCTTATAAAAATTTAATACGTATTTTTGTTATTCTTTTATTAGGAATCTTGCTGCTCATCGGGATTCGCTCTGGTTGCTTTTCTTCAAAGTATTTATCAAACTCTCAAAGCATAGTTATCGCACGTCATATCAATTGGAATGGTTTTGATTTTACTGGCAAAGAACTGAACGTCCAAGCCTTTGCTGAAGAGCTAGTGCTTGCTGCTGGTAAAGAAGCCAATCTGCGTATTCAATTTGTTCCTGCTAACCCCAATACCCTTTTAGAAGATCTTAGGGCGGGGAACTATGATGCCGTTTTCACTTTCATGGTACCTAATAGTCTTAATCGCCAAACCTATATTTTTTCCCATCCTTTATATAAATTAGGTTCCGTGCTTGTCGTGGACGAAAAATTTGATGCTCATCGCTTAGAGGATATGGATGGTAAAATTGTTGGTATTATTGCGGGAACTTCTTCCATTTATGATGTATCCCGTTATCCTTCTATTATCTTGGTAACTTATGAGAGCATGAATGCAGCTTTAGAAAATCTTAAAAACGACAAAATAGATGGTGTCATTATGGATATATGGCATGCACAAATGATGATCCATAGGTTTTATGATAATAAGCTAAAAATAGCCACAGCGCCTTTATCCCATCAAGGCCTTCGTTTAGTATCCTTAGATCATCCTAAATCGGAAGAATTTATTAATTTTTTTAACGAGGGGCTAGCGCGCGTCAAAGAAAAAGGTTTGTATAAGCAGCTTATACAAAAATGGGGCCTTTATGATAGCCCCTAATTTTAAAAAGCAAAATAATAAAAGCATTTATGAATGGGAAATGATTAACGGCCATACTGCCTATATTCGTGTTCTACCCTTCTCAGTATTTCAGGATCAGTAGGGCAAGGGCTTAAACCCCAAATCTTTTCGCAGTAATTTTTAATGGAAACATCTGTAGAAAATTTGCCCATTCCTGCTATATTGTGAATCGCATATTCTGCCCAAAGTAAAGGATTATCGTAAAGAAGCTCGACTTTCTTTTGTGTTTCAAAATAGCTTTCTAAATCCTTTAAAATAAAATAATGATCGGCTCCTGACCCGTAAAAACCTTCTAATAGTATTTGAAATATTCCATTAAAAGCTTGATGTTCCTGCTCATTATTGGCAAACGTATGATCTCGTAAGGTATTTAAGGCTGCTTGGATAGAGGGGTTTTTGTTATAGATTTCTTTAGGATTGTAAGAATGCTCGAATTGCATTTTTTCTATCTCAGCCCTCGAAGCACCAAAGGCAAAAGGCCACCATTTCTCAGTAATAGATTCTTTCATTTCTATGTTTGCCCCATCATCTGTGCCTATGGTTAAAGCTCCATTGATCGCCAATTTCATGTTACCTGTACCAGAAGCTTCCGTGCCGGCTGTAGAGATTTGTTCGGATAGATCGGTAGCAGGAATAATGATAGCAGCCCGCGAAACGTTATAATTTTCAATAAACACGACTTTCAAAAAACCTGCTACGGCAGGATCATGGTTGATCTTGCGGGCAACAGCATTAATGAGAAGAATAATATTTTTAGCCAGATCATAGGAGGCGGCAGCCTTTCCAGCAAATATGCATACTCTTTTTATCCTTTGATGTTGAGGATTTTTTAAAATTTCTTGGTAGGTCATGATGATATTTAAGATGTTCATCAATTGACGTTTGTATTCATGAATACGCTTAATTTGCACATCAAAAATAGCATCGGCTTCAATCAGGGGAGAGGGCACAACTAGGTCGCCTTTTTCATTGCGCTGCCTATTATTTTCATTAAGAAATTCTATTAACTGCTGTTTGTTTCTTTTTTTGATAGCCAAAAATTCTTCTTGGCTAGCCAGCTCGCTAGCAAAGTTAGCTAACTCTCCTATACTGGCAAAGTCCGTGATCCAGCCATCTCCAATGCGTTTAGTAATAAATTTAGAAAGCTCAGGATTGCATTCTAATAGCCAACGACGCTGAGTGACTCCATTGGTAACGTTAAAAAACTTTTCAGGAAACATCTCATAAAAATCTTTAAAAACTCGAGTTCTTAAAATTTCTGAGTGAATTTCTGAGACGCCATTGACTGAATGTGAGCCGATAACAGAAAGATTTGCCATGCGAATGCTTTGATTTTCTATGATAGACATGCGTCTTACCTTATCTTCATCACGAGGATATTTACTACGTACGGTATTACAAAATTCTTGGTTTAGCCTTTCAATAATCCGTAATTGTCTAGGCAACAGGTAGTTAAATAGATCTTTATCCCATACTTCCAGAGCTTCGCTAAGCACAGTATGGTTGGTGTATCCGGTACAGGCTTGTGTCATCTCTACAGCTGTTCTCCAAGGTAAGTCATGTTCTTGGATAAGCATGCGAATGAGCTCAGGGATTACCATGGCGGGGTGAGTATCATTAATTTGTATACGTACTTTATCAGCAAACGAGCGAAAGTTTTGATGATGAGCCAGATAATGGCGAACAATATCTTGTAATGAAGCAGAAACAAGCAAAAACTCTTGCTTTAAGCGCACCCTTTTACCTGTTTCGTGATGATCGCTAGGATATAATACGTCTGTTAAAGCGGAATTTTCAGCTGCTTGGTCCAAGCGACCGGCATTATAGCGTTGTAGCTGGAAATTACGAGGAGATTCTTTAGTCGTCCATAAACGTAAAGTTACGACAGAGTATTTATTATCTTTGGCATATCCTACGATAGGATAATCATAGGGAAGGGCTTGCACTTCTTCAAAGTCTTTTAGCTGGTAAATATCGTCACCGTGAATATTGTGGAGAGCAGTAGTATTTCCACAATATTTAACATGCACACGGCGGGTATCGCGGCGAAATTCCCAAGGGTTACCACTGATCAGCCAGCAATCAGGGGCTTCCACCTGCGCACCATTCCAAAGTTGTTGTTCAAAAATTCCATATTGATACCTTAGCCCATAAGCTTGAGCCGGATAATTTAAAGTAGCCAATGAATCTAAGAAACAGGAAGCAAGGCGTCCTAAGCCCCCATTGCCTAAGCCAGGATCGGCTTCATGGTAGATAATTTCGTTGTAGGAACGATTCAGCTTTTGCAGCACAGCTTGTACAATCTCTAGGGCTCTGAAATTGGTGACCCCATTATTTAGAATCCTTCCGGGCAGATACTCCATCGAAAGATAGTAAAGCATGCGGGTATCTTGCTTATTTTGTGTTCGGACCCCTGCTAACCAACGGATCATTACCTCTTCTCGAAGAGCATAGGAAAGGGCGTTATAAATTTCATCTGCATGCGCATCTTCAGCAATTCTACCGACAGTCGTAATCAGGTAGTGCTTGGTTTTATTTACAAGATTATCGACGATAGTATCTGTATCAATAGAGGCTGTCATAATGGATCTCCTTGGCTAATTTTAGCGTATATATTATCAACTTATTTTTTGATAAGTCTTTTGCCAAAATATTTACGCCCGCCCTGTAAAATAAGGCTTAAAGCTTTCCAAAATAAATTTTTTTAAGTCTTTAGTGTGAACGGATAATCATCTCTTTTCCCCTTAAAAAACCACCTCTTTTCCCCTTAAAATTAGTCTTTAAAATAAAAATATTTTTAATATTTATTAGTCCTTACAGGCTTGAATCTAGAGCTAAAATCTGATGAGTTTGCCTTTTATTAAAAAAGAATAGAGAAAATAAATGGAATAAGCCTGGTGTCTTCAAGTTGCTTTCTCTTTTTTAATCTATAAGCTGCTTGATATTATAAAAATTTAAAGGGAAAAGGCGCTTTTTCTTTCTTACTTCTTTATAGATCATAAAAATATAGCTTTTGTTTAAATTATTTTACCGACACTCCTACTAGGTCTTTGCATAAGTTAGAATCTTCCATTGGCTGCTTTTGTCTCTTAAAGGTAATTAAAATTACCTAACAAGGTGGCTAAATAAATATTTAGACCCTCCTTAAGCTTTTTTTTCGCTTTTCTTAAAAAAAAATTCTTTTCCTCCTTTAAAGCATGGAAGCTTAAGGGGCATTTATCATTTCTAGATCTCTTTTAACTTTCTCCATTCAAAAAGCTTTTTATTCCTCTCCTCAAGCAATTGGCGCATTATCAAAGGCAATTTGCTAAAGATCTAATTTCTAAGAGGAAAAAGGAGAGTCTTATGAATCATCCTATAGGCCCCCATTCTTCTCCGTCTTCTGAGCCCTTGCAAATAAAGAAGCCTAAAAAGGCCTAGAGAAGTTGACGAGAAAGGAAAAGAGAAGCAATTAGACGAAAGAGTAACTACAGTTTTTGTAAATCGAGTGAAGCAAGAAACTGAGGCACATCTGCAGTTTAAAGCTAATCTTTATACCTACCTGCAAATGAAAGAAGGGGATAGCGAGTCTTTGGCAATATTTCAATTCGCTAAAGAAATTTTTTCTTTGAAGCTCAGGCTTCCAGGCCCTTATTCAACTACAATAGGTTTCATCAGGAAAAAACTGGGCACCTATAGCGGCTACAGTGCATGTAGGTAAAGAAATTGAAGAAGTACTGAAGCACAGTTTACAGCAGACCGATGAAAAACTAGACATGCTCAGAGATTTAGAACAAAGCGTGCGAGCATTTGATAAGCTTCTTTTTACAAATAATCGCTACTCAATAGCTGAACTGCATGCTTCTCTGGTTGAAAAGTTCCTCCATTGTAGTGAAATAGATAATATAATTTCGCATATTCAAGAGTTGTTAGAAAGAATATCTAGCTTAGATGATTCTCATTCCCTTCCCCTTATCCTTCCTAATTTAGATGACACACGAGTAAGGCTTGCAGAATTTCCTCAAGATTTCCAAATGTTAGAAGATGAATATACAATTTATCAGCAGCAAGAAAAAGAAATTTATGGCCCAATAGATGAAAAAATTTAGTGTTTTGAGCAAGCAGTAAAGCAGAAAAAAGAGGTAATTGAAAAAATTGCAAACAAGCGTGAGAAATGTAAACTTGCAATAAATGAGGATTGGATTCTTTTAATAGACAAAGCTTCATCAGATTTTCCTCGAATAGAAAGAAAGCATAAAAGCTATCAACAAATGTCTAAAGAGCTAGAGGAAGCTCAGAGAAAATTCAATGCAGATAAGAAAGGACTTTCAGCTTGGCAGGAGAAAAGAGCTCGCTTAGTCTATCCTGGAGACGAGCAAATGCTGAAGCTTTCTCAACGGTATCTATTAGCTATAAAGAACTATTTTGGCTCTTCAATTTCTTTATCCGTTGATCCCTCTTCTTTCATCAAGCTTGAAGAATCTAGACATTTTATAGATGCTCAACTTCAAGTAACCTAACAACTCACTGAGACGCTTAGCCAAGAAATGAAGCAAGAAAAATATTCCTCTTATCGTTCTTATGAGCAGTTGCAATCTATTTTAATTAGCCAAACGCTTCAGATAGGCAAATAGTTTTCTTAAGCATAGGGAGGAGCCACTAAAATAGGCTCCTTTCCTTGCAAATGAGCAAAGTCCCATAGATGCAGCCATCCATGCTCATCACAAAAGAGTAGTTTGCGGCCATCGTAGCTAGCATGAATAGTATTAGAATTTACCCATGGATATGTGTTAGGCAGGAAGGGCAATATTATTCCACCATATTTTTTAGCTGGAGTATGTTGATAAAGTTCAAAACTCTTGAATTCAGGATGAAAAGTAGAGGCGAGGAAATGGTTTTCATCTAAAGCAAGAAAGCGCACAGAATCTATGTCGCCTATGTTTGATGACGTTAAAAAATTTCCATCATCAACATCATAAATTAAAACAAAAACTATACTTAATCCTACTCCTAAGCGCTTGCCATCATAACTAGAGGTTGTTAAAATTGACTTCTTATCCCCACATTTTTCCACAGGTCGTGGTGCCAAGGTAAACTCTATTTTCTTTTTTCCATTAGAAGCATCCCATATATGGCATCTTCTTTGTAAATCATCTTCACATAAAATAATGACTCGAGCTTCATCAAACTGGCAGAGTTCTTGATTAAGAGGGGACTTAAGGTTGCCTTCCAACGCCATAAGGCTGCTGGAGAAAGAGCTCTCTAGATTATTAATAAAATAAAGGCTGCCATCTAGACAGTGGATTAAGGCTTGATTATTTCGGCAGAGAATAAAATTGATCGGTGCCAAGGTAGTCTTGTAGCAGCTTAATCCTGTGCGTACATCCACAATTTTAAATTGCGTGAGATGAGAATTAACTAAAAATAAATGATTTTGAGCAAAGTAAGCCTCTTCAAAATTTTCAAGGTAACATAGAGAAGTTGTAGGAAAAGCCTCATTAACTTTCCAACGATAGAGCTGCCCTTCTTGCGTCACTTGAATAATATGGCCTTCTTGATAATGAATCAGACGAGAACTTTCCTCTTTCACATTATCATACACTAGCTGGCAACTTTTTTCGTCCAAGTGATAGATTTGCGCTGTACCTGCTGTAGCTTTTATAAAAGCAAACTGTTTCTCTCTTTTAAGTGCAAGGATTTTTCCTGAGAAATTAGGTAATTTGTAGATAGTCTCTCTACATTTATTTTTCGAATACTCGCCTTTCGTTAGCCTCATCGTTTGCGACATCTGCACTCTTTTCTTACAGATTTTTCGCCAGTTTTTTCCTGGAGAAGAAAAGTGGCTAAGGTTTTTCCAGCGTCGTTGGCAAATAGGCCGCCATAGAGAAGGATCTTGGGCCATTCGCTGCCAATGTTTGTTAACAAGGGCTGCAATCGGTAATTCTTTTTCATTTAGAAGGCTAAGAATCTTTAATTGCACCTCTTCGGGTATTTTTATGTGGGGGACAAAAGAAAGTGAATGCATATCTTTTTCCTATAAATTCCTTACAGATTATTTTTTGCAATCTCTTTTTCTCTATCTTTTCTATCCAACAAAGCGAGCAAAGTAGCTTCATAAGTTAAAGGGGCGCGAATTGGACCGAGTATCTGGCATAGATATTATAAAAGTTTTTATCCTTTAGCGTGATTTAACCTCTCTAGGCACTTCACGATGATGCCCCTCATAATAATAAGCAGAGAAAAATATAGGGAGATAGCCAATCACTTTTTCCTCTTTTTCTCCATCAATTTTAATTACTGCTTGATAGTGACGCATATTCCAATTTTGTTTAATAAAATCCTGTAGGGACGGCCATTGATGTTCTTTTATAAACTTAACAACAGTTACTTGCCCAGGATAGAGGGTAGGTAGGGGAATACTTTCTGTATGGAAAGTGCGACTTTGTAGTAAGTCTTCTAGTGGTTCGATCAAGACAAAGCGAATATAAACTTTTCCTGGAGCACTCGGCAAATTTCCGACATTCTTTATCTCAGCTTGTAGGGTAACTGCGGAGCCAGGATGGATTTTCATTGTTTTAATATCGCTAGGATTAGTTGAAGCTGCATGTAGGTGAGCTTGAAGAATAGCCTTAGGGCGAGGAGCCTCTGCATACATGCCAGATTGGATAACGAGTGAGTATAAGATAAACAGAAGAATTTTATTCATTTTAAAATTATCCTAAAAGAACGGTTAAAAATTCAATAAAGCTTTAAAGTCCTGCCATAGGTAGGTAAGGCGTAGCAGTTTAAATGACGGTAATAAGATACATTATAGCATTAAAAAAGCCTACAGCTATTAAAGCACCTGTAGGTACAGTCACTAGCCAGGAAATCATGATATCGCGTGTCATACTTAAGTCTAGAGCTTCTAAACCTCGTGCTAATCCTACGCCTACCACAGATCCCACCAACGTATGCGTAGTAGAAACAGGTAACCCTAATCTTGAAGCAAGTACCACTGTAGTGGCTGCGCCAAATTCTGCTGCGAAACCGCGAGTAGGAGTCAGTTCAGTAATTTTTTTACCAATTGTTTCAATGACACGCCAGCCCCAGGTAGCCAATCCTACTACGATTCCTACTCCCCCTAAAGCTAAGGCCCACACAGGCGTAGTGCTAGTGGTAATAACGGTATTATTAATGAGAACTTGGATGCCTTGGGAAAGAGGTCCAATCGCGTTGGCTACATCATTTGCACCATGCGCAAATGCCATTAAGCATGCGCTCATGATTTGAAGATAGCCAAAAATTTTCTCAACGGTAGCGTATTCAGATTTGTGTACTTCGCCATCGCTGGATTTCTTGATTGTGGTCGATACATTATCAACTTCATTTAGCAAGATAGATAAATGATAATGCATTTCATTTCCTGAGACTGTTTCTCTGGCCCTTAACAAATGCTTCCTAGCTTTATCTAAGGACAAGCTAGTCTCAGCATTACACACAGGCTGCTGGCACCGTGTAGGTGCGGAGATATTGCGTAAAAGTAGATAACTTATAAAAGAGCCGATCGTTCCTAAAAAAGCTGAGAAAATAAGGGCTTCTAAGAAGGTAAATTCTAAGTTTAAATTTTGCAAGCCTTTAAAAACCAGGATAAGGCCCATTACTATGACTGTTAAGAAAACGATCATAGGAGTAATCTTTTGGGCAGACCTGATAGGGTTAGGCGTATAGAAAATCTTCTTTCTTAGAATATTAAAAATAAAGTAAGAAATGATTCCACCCAGAATAGGGGAAATCACCCAGCTAGTGATAATAAATAATATATTTTCCCATTGTATTGCCTCTAATCCTCCTACAACAATGCCAAACCCTACAATTGCTCCTACAATGCAATGAGTAGTAGAAACAGGCCATCCAAAGTAGGAGGCAATCTGCAACCACATGCCTGCGGCTAGCAAGGAAGCTAGCATCCCATAAACTAAGATGCGTGGTTCATAAGCAAATAGAGTAGAGTCGATAATGCCTGTTTGAATAGTATCAGAGACATGGGACCCAAAGAAAAAAGCCCCTGAAAATTCTAGAAGAGCTGCGATGACTACAGCTGTTTTCAACGAAAGTGCGCCAGAACCTACAGAGGTTCCCATTGCATTTGCTACATCATTAGCTCCAATGCTCCATGCCATATAAAAGCCTGCTAGCAAAAGAAAGATGAGTAAAAGCATGTTTTCAGGTATCAATAGAATGTCGGGTATCATTCAATCTCCGTTATTGCAGTTCTAAGGTGAGTCTTACACGGTTAGCCAGCTTCTCAGATATATCGGAAAGAGCACCAGTTGTTCCAAAAATCTTTTGCCATAAATAAAAGGTACTATGCGTCATCTCGTTTTCAGAATGATAGAGGTTTTTCAAAAGTTTACGTTGAAGAATATCTACCTCATGTTCTTTAAAAGCTACCTTTTCTACCATACTTCGAACTTTTTCCGCTTCCACCCCTCCAAAGGAGGTTTCGATGAGTTCGTGTAATTCGTTAATAATTAGCCTTGCTTCTTCAAAAGATTCCATATTTTTAACCAGGAATAGATTAAATTCATTTTCGAAAATGGGCAATATTTCTAAAGGTTTCAACGTTGAAAGAACCCCTAGGTCTTGGGCTTTGTCAGCAATATCGTCCTGTAAAGATAAGATATCTAACAAATGCTGCCTTTCAATAGGTAGGTAAATATTTTTAGGTAGATGATTGCGAATATGGTTTTTAGCTAGATCGGCATGATGCTCTTGCTCAGATATTTTTTCTGCGATCTTTTCAACGGCAGCATAATCTTTATTTTTCATCGCTTCGAATAAACTAGGTAGCATTTGTACGCAGCTATTAACGATCTCCATATGAGACTGCAAAGGAGCAAAAGGAGAGCGACCAAAAATGCCTAAAATTGTTTTTAGCATAATTTTAACCTAAAATAATGAATTATAGGTAAACGATACAATAAAAGCGAATTTTGAATAAAGAAAGGAATATTTTAATAAGGGACTTACCTCCTATTTTAAATCTATTTTTCCTCGTAGCCCCACTTTGTCAAACCCTTTTGCTTGATCCTATAGCATGCTTAGTGTTAAAGGGGGGATTAAACATTTTTCTATAGTTTTTTCTTAACGCTAACCTTTTTATTATTAAATACCTAAGCATCCAAAGCCTCTTTTTAAGTGAAGAGATGTTCTATTAAAGCTGAGAGATAATTGGTTAAAAAATGTTGCAAAAGGTGAAAGATCCATGGTTATCAAACTACCATGGAAAAGAAGAGGAGAGAAAAGCCTTTTTTGGAGGTGAGGCTGTTTAAATGCTAATAGACAATCTTCTATCGTTTATAATTTTTAAAAAATTTTACATTTATCAAGAATTTTTTTAGATCATTTTTTTAAACTAATTGATTAAGTAGAAATATTATAATAGTTTAATAAACTAAATAAGTTAATATATAATATATTACTTTATTTAAAATTAATTGCAATAATTATAAATATATAGGTATACTAATTTTAAGAGAGTGATTTACTAAGGATCTTTTATGCAGCAGGAAAAAATAAAAGCTTTTGATGCCAAGATAAAGCCTGTAATTGAAGAATATGTGAACAACCAAGATTTTCATTTGCTAGCCACTCCATTAAAAACAGAGCATCAATACAGGTTAGCCTTTAAAGAGCAAATAGCCAAAGAGCTAAATTTAACTTTGCTGTTCCAAAAATATGTGAAAGGAATTAATTTGCTCAAAATCGAGCTATTAGAAAAAAGTGATACCCCCTCCATGCTAGAGGTTCTGAATGAAATAGAACAAGCTTTTAAAAAAATTCAAGAAATTCAAAAAAAGTATTCTATTTCAAAGGATCATGAGGTCTTGGATCCAAATAGTCTTATCGATGCCGATCAGCCTTTATGGACGACATTATATGGCCTTTCAAGTGAGACTTTACTCTTAATTTATGAGCTTGCCATCAAAAATTTTAACAATCATGCATTCGAAGAAGCTAAAACTCTTTTACATCTCTTATTAACATTTTCTCCCACCGTTTCCTCCTATTGGAATGCCATGGGATATTGCTATCAAAATGAGGGAGAGTACGCTAAAGCTCTTAATTATTATCTAATGGCTGAAGAAATAGATCCTAACTTTTTAGAGACCCAGTTTTATTTAGCTCGTTGTTATCAATCTATGCAGCAACATGGCTTAGCTTTGGAGTCACTAGAAAAGCTATGGGGCTTTATTGAGGCCTCACCCGAAGTAAAAGAAGAGTGGGAAAGCCATGTTAGGAAACTAGCTAAAGAAATAGAAGCTTAACATCATGAGGGTTATATGAGTGCTATACTTCCCAGAGATTTATCTTCGGCCCCTAGCATGGATTCTGTACAGAAAACACAAGAAGCTCACAAGGGCTTTATAGAAATAAGTACAGAAAATCCAGGAAAAGGTCTGCCTAAGCTAACGACTGTGGCTAAACAAATGAAAGAGAGCAAAGCTTTGCATGCGCTTGCAACGATTGGTCGCGTAACAGCAGGTACTGTAGGGATTGTGGCCTTAATTCCCCTTGTACCCGTGGCAATGAGCTTGCATTTTTTTATAGCGGCTGTATTGGCCCCTGCAGGAGATGTGGTAAACAATGCCATTAAGAAATATACAGGCCATGAAATTAAGCAGGGAAGCATAGGCCTAGCGGATGCTTTTTTAGGCTTGTATTTTACCTCCTTCGAATTAATAGGAAATTGGATGATAGGCGAAAAGAAAAGCCATCCAGGCGTTCAGGTAGCAGAAAATTCTTCTGTCCCTCTGGAGCAGGCCATTACTCCAGGAAGTGTTGTAATCACACCTAGAACTTCCTCCACTTTTAAATCCTCTATCCACGTAAAAGAAGAAGAGGCGCACCTAGAGGAAGAAGAGGAAGAACTTGAACATCACCCCCTACCTGCGGCTGCCTTTTTTAAAGCAGACAATGAGGAAAAAGAAGAAGCCGTTCACCATCAGTTAGCTGAAAAGGAAGAAAATAGTTCGAAGGCAAAAAAACATCCTTAAATAGGTGATTTCCATAATGATAATAAAATATATAGATAAAGAAAAAAGTTATACTCAATATGATAATCAATCGTTTGGCTCTTTGGAATATACAGTTACAGGGCCTGAGGGCAAAAAATATTCCCTTGAGTCTGGCCAGCAGACAAAATATACTCCTCTCCATAGAATTTTACTGGGTCTTAAATCTTTAGCATTGACCTTTTTTTCTTTAGGTTTAGCAATGATTCATGGTCAAATTAGAGAAGGATGGAAAGCATTTTTTACCGGTAAACGTTCAATAGCAGTTTATAAAAGCGATGACATACAACCTCAAGGCCAGGTGCGTAGGACTTCAGAAAAAGCGGATACTTTTTTCTATAAGTTCTCCCAAGAGGAAAAATCAACGCTGGATAAAGAGATAGGTAGACCAAATGCTAATTATCCAGAAGAGACTTTTTTAAGCGAGATTAAGGCAAATCCTAATGAAAAAGTGAGTGAGCCCAAAGCTCAGCATAAAGCTTCTCTTGCCGCTAACGATAGATTAGAGGAGAGTCTATTTCACTCAGACGATGGAGATTTCTATTACGACAGCGACCTAGAAAGTGACGAAGATGAGATAGATTACGAGGAAATAGACCAAAAAGAAGAAGATAGAGATTTAAAGAGCTTATGTATATCAAGCAATGCTCCGTCTGCAAAACCGAAAAGAAGCGTAAAAGACCGATGCCTTGAACGTTTGAAAGGTGATTTAGCTGCCATAGATAAAGACTATGGAACAGCCATAGATAATGGTGATTGTTTTTTTGATGCTTTTGCTCAAGCGCTCAATAAAAAATTAAATAAAAGCCTTACTCTTACGGATTTGCGAAGAAAAGTAAGCGAATATGTTAATGCTCTTCCCTCTCAGAATAACTGGATAAAAGATAGCTTAAAGGAAGAATATGGAAATATAGATAGCTATGAAAGTTATATAAAAGGGATTAAGCATAATAGTAGTGAGGCAGAGAAAAATGGAGGATATCCTATTTGGGGCAAACCTGAAATAGATGGGATAATTCTTTGCCAGCTTTACCATGTCAATTTAAAAGTATATGAAGTAGGTGATGGGGGCGATGGAATGGATGGGCTCTGGGTAGCAGAATTAGAGTATCCCTTAAACACCCCTTATGATACTACAGTGGAATTAGCTTTGTATCCAGGCCACTTTCTACCAGTATATGATAAAAAATCACTTTAATACAAGCGCTGGCTGCTGAAAAAATTAATATCACTTAGAAGCATCTCTTTAAGCCAGTGATACATAGTAGAAGGAGATAAAACTTCTTTCTTTTCAACCTCTATCAGGAAGTCGTGCAGTTGCTTTAATGCAAGCTCTTCTAGCAAGTTTGTATGTTTTCCAATGCTGATTTCATAAAAATTGCCAATTTGATAGATGTATTCTAAGTCTGTTGGAGTATACGGGGCGGCTTTTAAAGAATCTTTTCCCTTTTCGAGGTATTGATCGATAATGGTTTGATGCAGGGAGCTAAGGTAATGATAAGGATTATTGTGCGGCAAAAGATGCTTATAAAAAGAATTTAAAATCGTTTCTGCATCTATCCCTATGATTTTCAACATGCATCCATTTAGCTGGAGATGAAGGGATAAAAACTCAGTTGCATGTTGATTAAAGCACTCTTGTTTGGCCTTTAGAAAAGCTTTAGCTTGTAGATTAAAACGACCCGTTGGTTTCAGTTCGTTAGCAATTTCTTGCATTTTGCTTTTTAATGCATGATCTTTTGGTAGGAAGAAGGGGGGTAAGCACCATCCATGATGCTGAGAGGGGTGAGGGTACCCTGTTTGCTGGGATTGAGTGGTGATATGAAAGCTTTCAGGTATAGGAATGCTGGGACCTTTGCTTGTTAAAGAACGTTTGAAAGTGCCTTTAAGCTCAATAGTTTCTCCCGGAAAGGAAGATATCGTTTGCTCAAGAGCTACCACAGATTCAGCAATCGCTTTAGACAAAGGGGTCTGTTCCTTAATTACAATAGGCATTTCACGAATTATATTTAATTGTTCTGTCAAAGAAGTAAAACGCACTTCATGATGTTTAAGCAAAGTAATAGCTTTCATACGAAAAGCGTCAATTTCTTGAGTAGTAGGCAAAAGTTCGCCTTGAGAAAATGGTGGGAGTGGTAACTTAACCTTTTCATTTTCTTGGCTATAATGCTTGCAGGAAATTTCTTTGCCTAAATTTATTTTTCCTTTCTTTTTTTCTCTTTTAGGAATTTTGACAAGAAGTGTGTCCATCCATCGGCGCCAGGGGAGCGGACGTCTGTTTAGATGGTTGCTTACCGCATTAAAACGATCGACAGCTGTGTAAGCAGAAGATGCTATTTGTTTTTGCCGAAAAGTGCCCTGGGCTAAAGATTGAATTAAAGAAAAACTGTTTTTAATTACTGCAAGAGCTTGTTGAACCTTTTTTTTCTCTTCTACCTTAACAGAGCCAGTAGAAAAAAGCTTTTTAGCAAATACTATAGTTTTTTTTAGAAGAGAGGTAGAAGAAGATGTTTCTTTACGATAAGAAAAGCTTTCTAAAATTTTTATAGCAGCTTGTAGCTCTCTAGTAGAAACGTATTTTTCTTTATCCATTCAAATGATTACCTATTCATTGATAATTTCAGGGATAGGTTTGCCACAGGCCGCTGCCACTTTTACTTGTGTATTTTCGATAATATCCATAGCATTTTGATTTTCATGAGCTTTTTCAATAGAAATTAGCTCACCACGCCTTAAATACTCAAATGCTTTAGATTCGGAAGGAAGCACCTGCACGCGGGAGCCTAAATGTTTTTTGCCATCTATCCCACATAAATAAAAACGTGTGCCATGAAAAGATTCAACCGGGGGGCTAATCACTCGGTAATATTTTCTCTCCTCTAAAATAGGCCATTCAGCTTGAGGGCTACGAAAAATTATATAAGACATTTTTAAAGAGCCCAGATTGATTTGGGCAGCACGTTGAATTTCTCTGATAATATAAGGCTTATAAAATTCTCGCTGGGCATAGCAGGGATTGTTTTTAGTTTGAAGGGCGGGACATTCTCCTTTCCACACACAAGGGGCTTGTATAGGTACCTTTTTTCTTACCATGCAATCGCGTATCTGTAAAATCCTCTGGTTTGCTTCGGGATGAGAAGAATCGACAACTACTAAATTGCCCGCAGCGTTGAGTCGATTAAGTAGCATGGACAAAAATTCATTTTGCTTAGTCTGCCAGTTAGCACTATTGATAGGAAAAAGTTCTTTTAAACAATGAGCTACAATGATTAAGTCAAATTTTCCTTCCAAAGGAAGGGATGTTTTAAGGCAATTCCAGGAGCGAATGCTTAAAGCATAGCCTGATCTTCCACATACTTCAGCGCCGAGTTGTAGAGCAGCTTGATTATAGTCTAAAGCTGTTACTTCTGAGGCCCCATGCTTAATGGCTGCTAGAGAAAAAGCTCCTGGTCCACTACATATGTCTAAAACACGTTTAGGCTTAAGAGGGATTTCGGCTAGAATAGATAATCCTTGTTGATAATTAACTACCCAATGATAAAGCAGATAGGAGCCCAATAAATCTTTATCTGTAAAGTAATCTCTACCTATAAGTTGATTACCTGTTTCAAGGCCTACTTGTAAATTCTTTACACCTTCCACCACGCGACGAAATTCACGTGTTTGCAATTTATCAGCAGGGCCAGCCTCCTTATGCATACGCCGCCAGGCGCCTAAAAGGATAGGCATGATTTCTTCTAGCTGATGGGCAGGTATCCTATTTGCTTTCATTAATGAGTCTCAAATATTAATTTTTTTTCTCGATCGGTTAAAGAGCGCCAGCTGCCTACAGGCAATTGTCCTAAGATCAAACCACCCAGGCGAATGCGTGTTAAGGAGTAAACTTTTAAGCCTACTGCTTCTAATAAATGACGCACTTCGCGTTTTTTACCTTCCATAATGATCACCTTTAAAGTCCCTTTACGAACTTTTGTAACACGGACAGGCTTGACAAAAGAACCTTCGATCAGGGTACCGCTAGCAATAGCTTTTAGGTGCTCATCGGTAATATCTTGGTCAGTTTTTACTAAATATTCTTTTTGAATATTTTGGGAAGGATGAATGACTTGATTAGCAAAATGCCCATCATTGGTCACTAACAGCAATCCTGCTGTTTCTTTATCTAGACGACCGACCGTAAATAGCCTTTGCTCTACATTTTCAAAGAGATCTATAACAATTTTGGTATCACGATGCCTGGCATTTGTGCATTCGTATCCAGTGGGCTTATTTAAAAGATAGTAAACTTTTGCTTCCGCTTGCTTTATTTTTTCATCATCAACAGCAATATTATCTTTAGCGCCGACCATGGTTTGCGGGATAAGGCAGATATCACCATTCACTTTTACCCGACCAGCAAAAATAATCTCTTCGCAGCCTCTACGAGAGGCTACTCCAGCAGCAGCCAAAAATTTGCTCAGTCTGTTTTTTGTTTTTTCCATTAAAAAGCCTAATTAATTGATTTTAAGAGATAACTTTAAACAATTTTTATTAAAATTACAACCCTTATATCTCTGTAGAAAAGCTCACCCACGGTAGCTTAGTTTGCAAGTCTAAATGATCAACCTTGACTAGTCTCTTAAGGAGTTATAATTTTCTTGATACTTGCTTGATGAGTAGCTATGATGAAAAATTATAATGAATGTAGGTTACTTAAAAGTGAGTAAGCTAATTTTAATGCGCCATGGGCAATCCTGTTGGAATGAATTGGATTTATTTACAGGTTGGGTAAATGTTCCTTTATCGTCAAGAGGAATGCAAGAAGCAATAGAAGGTGGAAAGCTTATTAGCGAGCTTCCTATCGACGCTATTTTTGTCTCTTCTTTGATGCGAGCGCAGCAAACCGCGATGCTTGCCATGCTCCACCACTCCTCCGGCAGGGTACCTGCCATCCAGCCTAGCTCTCAGGAGCATTTAGAGGAATGGTTTAAAATTCATAGTGAGGAAACAAGGAAAGAAATGGTACCTGTCTATTGTGCCTGGCAGCTCAATGAAAGAATGTATGGAGAGTTGCAAGGCTTAAATAAGACAGAGACCATAAGAAAATATGGAAAAGAGCAAGTTCAAATTTGGCGCCGCAGCTTTGAGGTGGCTCCGCCCGGGGGAGAGAGCCTGGAAATGACAAGTGCTCGTACTGTTCCCTATTTCAAAAATTACATATTACCTGCCTTGAAAAATGGAATGAATATTTTCATTGCTGCCCACGGCAACTCCCTTAGAGCAATCATTATGTTTCTAAGTAATTTGTCCAAAGAAGAAGTTGTCCTGCTTGAATTAACTACTGGCAAACCTATCATCTACGATTATCAAGACCCCTACTTTATTCAACAATAATATGCCTTCCATCTACTTTGATAATAGCACGACTACCCGTCCTTCAGAGAAAACGGTTAGTAAAATGCTCCCTTTCTTTTATGGACGGTGGGGAGCTCCATTAGCTCCTCATCATCTGGGACAAGAACTTCTTCCAGCAATTAAAGAAAGCCTTAATCATATTTATAAGCTGCTAAATATAAAAAAAACAGACGCTTTTGTATTCACTTCTTCCGGTGCTGAAGCAGTAAACCATGTCTTTTACTCCGTTTATCATGATGTTACTCGTCTAACAGGGAAAAATCAATTTATCACTTCAAATATTGAAGAGGCCCCTGCTACCATGCTGATCAATCGCTTAGAAGATTGGACCTGCGTAGGAAGAATATTGAAAGCAAATCCCTCAGGCTATATTTCCCCAGAAGCAGTAGCTGACGCCATTACACCTCGTACGGCTCTTGTTTCTCTTGCATGGGCTAATGGGCTTACCGGTGTGATCAATCCAATAGCAGAAATTTCTGCAATATGCCAAGAAAAAGATGTTTTATTACATATTGACGCCACTCATGTCTTGGGTAAGCTTTTTTTTCAATTGGAAGATATTAACCCAGCTTTTTTAACTTTCAACGGAGATCATTTACATGCTCCTAAAGGCACAGGAGGCTTATATATTAAAGAGGGGATCAAGTGTAGCAGTTTTATTGTAGGGGGAATGGATCAAGGCGGCAAGCGAGCGGGGACTTTAAATGTACCGGCTCTAGTAGGGCTAGGTGAAGCTTCTTGCGAAGCTTTAGAAGCTCAAGATTTGATGTGTACGGAAGTGGCCCGCTTAAGAGACCTTTTTGAAACCCAGATTACTTCCTCCATTCCTCATACCCAGATATTTTTTCAAGATCAACACAGGCTTCCTCATATTAGCGCGATTGCTTTTGCAGGTATCAATAATGAAGCTCTTCTATTTGCCTTAAATAGAAAAGGTGTTTATGCTAGTATGGGAGGAGGAAATTTTCAGCAGTTAAAATTAATCCTTATGGCTTCTGCTAGGGATGAAGCATTAGCTTCTTCAACGCTAAGCTTTAGTTTTTGTAAAGATAATTCTGAAGATGAGGTCATGCATGCAGTTGAAATTATTAAAGATTGTGTGTTGAAGCTGCGCAAACTTTCTTCACACCTTTACTTTCATCATTGAAGAGATAAATATGGGAATTTTGCAATTTGTCCATCCGTTTACTTGGACACGTTACAGCAAAAAATTAATCAGTAAAATAGATCACCCTTACTGCGGAGGAATTTTCCTAAAGGAAGATGCTGTCGAAAGGGGAATGTTTTTTATAGAAGGCTCTGCCGGTAGCTTAGAAGAGGGAAATATAGTCTCTTTTTATTGGTTGGTAGATAAAGACGATGGAGTGATTGTAGATGCAAAATTCCAAGTGTTTGGCCATACAGCCTTGATTGGCGCCTCGGAAATAGCTTGTGAGTTGCTAGTAGGAAAAAATTATCTTCAAGCTCAGCGCATAAATGCAGATCTTATTGATAGGCAAGTACGCGATCGTGCCGATGAGGCTGCTTTTCCTCATGAAACCTATTCTCACTTAAATCTAGTGTTGGAAGCCATTGAAAATTGTGCCGAGCAATGCATAGATATACCCCTGGCCGATTCTTATTTGGCTACACCTGTGCCTGTAGGTATGGACAATGTAATTCCAGGAGGTTATCCTGGTTGGAAAGAATTACCTTTAAAGAAAAAGTTAGCGGTTATTGAAGAAGTGCTTGATCAAGATATTCGTCCTTATATTGCTTTAGATGCGGGTGGGGTTAGTGTTCTAAATTTGCTGGAAGATAAAGAGCTGCTTATTGCTTACCATGGTTCCTGTACTTCGTGCTACTCTTCTGTAGGGACCACTTTATCTTATATTCAACAAATTATTCGTGCTAAAGTGCATCCAGAGATCAATGTTATTCCGGAAATGAAAGAGATAACGGGCTAAAGGCTATTTAGGCTGACCTAGACTAAGTCTCGATCATTTCCTTATTATTTTCACTTAAAAAAAGAAAAATTAAATATTTGTAGTAATGTTTAAGCGTACAATAAGGTTTTCTATAGCTTTACAACGTTTCGAGAATGCTAAATCTGTTTTAATTATACATCAAGCGCAAAAACGATGCAGACTTTCTCGGCTACCGTCTAAAGCGCTTTTTTAGTTCTCTAGGAATACTTTCCAGCGGATTTCCATCTAGCCTCAGATCTAGCAGTTGTTCAGTTAGCTGCCCTATCTCTTCAGGAAGAATAGTGAGCCGGTTATCGGATAAATCAAGCTTTTGCAGTTGAGAAAGATACCCTATCTCGGCAGGAAGCATAGCTAGCTGGTTGTAGTCTAAATTAAGCATTTCAAGCATAGTCAGCTGCCCTATCTCGGCAGGAAGAGAAGTAAGCTCGTTGCAGTCTAAATTAAGCATTTTAAGCTTAGCTAGCTGTCCTATCTCGGCAGGAAGAGAAGTAAGCTGGTTATCAGATAAATCAAGCTTTTGTAGTTGAGATAAATGCCCTATCTCAGCAAGAAGAGAGGTAAGCTGGTTGCCGCTTAAGAAAAGCTCTAGCAGATTAGAGAGTTGCCCTAGTTCTGTAGGAAGAGAGTTAAAATTGTTGTGGCTTAAGTTAAGACTTTGCAGCTGCGACAGCAGCTTTATCTTTGTCGGAAGGGTAGTAAGCTGATTGTAATTTAAGTAAAGCTCTTGCAGCTGAGTGAGTTGCCTTATCCTTGTAGGAAGGGTGGTGAGGTGGTTACCGATCAAGCTAAGAACGCGCAGCTGCAAAAGCTGCTCTATCCCTGCTGGAAAAGTGGTGAAGTGGTTGTTGTTTAAGTAAAGTCTTCTTAGCTGGGAAAGCTTCCCTACCTCTGCAGGAAGGGAGGTGAGCTGGTTATTGCCTAAGTAAAGCTCTTGCAGCTGCGAAAGCTGTCCTATTTCTGCGGGAAGGGTGATCAAGTGGTTGTAGTTTAAGTAAAGCTCTTGCAGCTGCGAAAGCTGTCCTATCTCCATAGGTAAAAAGGTCAAGCCAAGTCCTCGTAAATCTAAGCTTTTAATATCTCTGCCATGCCCTTCAATCCACTGCTCAAAAAGCTCTCCTTTTTCCGTTAAAGACAAATACTTGATTTTCTCTTGCTCTAAGTATTCCTCTCCACCAGGAAATTTTTTCCATATCAATAGACGATTAATATTTATAAGATAAGAAGAATAATTAGCCAGAGTAAAAAAACTTGTTTCTTCACTTTTCCATTTAAATTCTAGCTTTATAGGAGCAAGAGAGCTAGCTAAATTAAAGGTTTGCTTGAAAATTGCGTTGGCTTTTTCTACTTCAGAAAGCCCATCTTCTAGCTTATAAATTTTGTCTAAAATAAGAGCCTGTTCGCTAATATTTCCTTGAGGAAAATGCATTTTACCTATTTGCTTATAAAGCGAGGGCATGACTTCAGTAGTTAACAGGTGTCTCCATCTTGTACAAACGCTAAATAAGGCAGGCGAGGTGCTGTGCTCTAAAATGGGGGTTAGTATCTCATTAGGTAAATGGTCGATAGTAAAAGAAGAGCTGGGATTCATGGTATGCTTTCTCTAAAGTATATACATATTTTTGATTGCTTTTTAGGGGAATGCTTATATAGGGAAGAAGCAAAATAGGCAAGATAATACAGAACTAGATACTTAATCTTTAATTTTGCCTAGGGAAAGATATAAAAATTTGCTGAGAAGCTTCTACTGCCTTAATAAAGAGAAGATGATTGCAGCTGGTAAGGTTATTGGATAAAAGAAATTTTTATGTCTTTAAAAGCTTTGGAAACGCTAGTTTTCTTCTTTTAACAACTTAGGTGATAAAGACAGCCGGCTTTATCCTAAAAAAAGCCGGCTTACTTTTATCTCGCGCATCGAAAAGGTATGGCAGTTTGCCAAAGTGCAGCCCTTAAGAAATTATTTAAATTAATTTCTATCAAGGAAGTAAAAGTTCCCCCGCGTAGAATCTTTGGATGCGACCGTTTGGCAATCGTAGCACAAGAGCTCCCTGCTCATCAATCTCTTCAAATGTGCCCTCGTGTTTGTTGATACGGATAATGTCGCCTGGCTGATGGAGGATACCTTGTTTAAAATCCTCTAGCAAGGGCTGAAACCCTTTTTCAAGAAAAAGATCAAGCAATGGCATGAAATTATTTTTTAGCAGATCTAGAACGTGAGAGGTTTTAAAAGTTTGCTCTGTTTCTATGAATAACGAAGTGGCTGGTTGATCAATTTGGCTAGTGATTTCTAAAGGCATATTAACATTCATGCCAATCCCCAGCACGATAGCGCTTTGGTAGTTATCCATGATAGTTTCACAAAGTATGCCAGCGATCTTTTTTTTGTTTATTAAAATATCGTTAGGCCACTTCAAGCAAGGTTGGAGGCGCAACTCTTTTAGTGTTTTCAGAGCAGCTAAAGCTAAAACTTGGGGAATATTAGCTATAAACGTTTGTCTGCTATCTACAAAAAATGTGAAGGTAGCATAAATATTTTGAGCCGCAGGCGAGAGCCAGCGACGCTGGTATTGCCCTCGGCCCATCGTTTGGTGATCAGCAAAGACAAGGGTTAGGCAGGCAGGATCAAAATTTTTGTAATTTTCTTTAGACCAACTGTTTGTAGAATCTAAAGTATTAAAATAAAGACAATTGATTTTCATATAAAGGACGTGCTCGTATAGAATAGCTGATATTCTATCTTAAGATAAAATTTATGTGGAACTACCAATACCTTTCTCGTATAGATTTTCGCATTATTCCTATAATATTAGGATTAATGGTAATGAGCCTTCTTGTCATCTCAGCCTACTCTCTTGAAGGATCTGCAGAGATCACAGAGGAAAGGTTTATTACACCTATGGTTAGGCAGCAAATTCAATGGTTTATAATAGGAGGGTTTGTTTTTATTTTTTTTGCAGGTTTTGATTACAATAAATTGCGCGAGCTGGCCTGGATTTTATATGCCCTAGTGCTCTTATCTTTAGTTGGCTTATTTTTTACAGATTCAATTGCGCGGGTCAATCGCTGGTATCGCCTTCCATTTCTTAATATTAGTTTTCAACCGTCGGAATATGCTAAGCTGATCGTAGTCATCACTTTAAGCTGGTTTTTAGAAAGAACCAAAACAGATTCCCATTCTTTTCGTACAGCTTTCTTTAGCATGATTATTGTAGGCATTCCCTTTATTCTAATCCTTAAGCAACCTGATCTAGGGACGGCTCTAGTTCTTTTTCCTATCACTCTTGTCATGTTTTACTTCGGAGATATCCATCCTCAGATAATTAAAGCGATGACTTTTGTAGCTTCTATAGTCTTAATTGTGGTAGCCCTAATTTTTTTGGGTGTGCTTCCTCATGAAAAATTAAGGCCCTATGCAAGCCTTATCTTAAAAGATTATCAGTTTGATCGTCTGAATCCTTATACTCATCATCAAAAAAGTGCCTCTATTGCTATTGGCATAGGAGGACTAACGGGAGTAGGGTTTAGAAAGAGCGAATATACAAGCGGTGGTTGGCTTCCTGCTGCTTATACGGATTCAGTTTTTCCTGCTTTTGGTGAAGAATTTGGCTTTATCGGCTTGCTTCTTATGCTTATGCTTTTTTATGCTTTAATCTATTTTAGCTTTCAAGTATCAGTAGTGGCTAAAGATCATTTTGGTAGATTATTATCAGCAGGGATAACAGTTTACCTGGCTATGCACATTTTAGTTAACATTGGTATGATGAGTGGCTTTTTACCCATTACGGGTGTTCCTTTAGTATTAGTTACATATGGAGGATCTTCTACTTTATCTACTATGATGGCCCTAGGAATTTTACAAAGTATCTATAGTCGGAGGTTCATGTTTTAATGACTAATTACCAAACCCATCATTTTATTTTTCATCCAGGAGTTTGGATAGGGGAGGGAAAAATAACTTTTAGCACCTCTCCTGAAAGCTTACATTTTTATACAAAATGGGTAGTAGACAAGCAGAAGGAAAAGATAGGTTACATCTGTCAGCAGTCTGTAGAAATATTGGGGATAGATGAACAGGTGTCTAATCAATTGACCTTTTTCGAAATGGCTCCCGCTTCTTTTAGCGTCAGGTTGGAAAATGAGCTTATTGGAAGCGTAAGTGGTAAAGGAGTAATAGATGCTAAAATTATAGCCTGGGAATATCCTCTAAGCAATGACTTTGAAGGTTTCGAAGTCTATGAGCTGCAGGAAAATGGGGATTATTTGTTGCGTGCCGAATATAACTCTTCCGATCAGTATCGAACCATCATAGAGGGAAAAATATGGAAAAAATTTACCTAAATTTGTTGTTGCTTTTTTTAACTGGATGCATAGCTCCTATAATGACTACTGCAGGTTTTGATGAAATAGCACCTGGCACTTCTATAACAGCTATTGAGGCTCACTTTGGCGCTCCCTATGCGGTAAATAATCTGCCTAATGGTCTTCAAGAGTATATTTATATCCAGCGCACTTCTCTTTCCTCTTCTGCCGTAGATCAGCTATCTTATGTCTTATATGTATCTCAAGGAAAAGTTATTTCTAAGCGCTTAAAAAGTGATTCTCAGGCTTTATTTCTTAATTACTACTAGTTAAAGCTTTGCTTTAAGCCCCAACAGCAAAAAGAAAAGCTAATAAGATCTTTGCTGATAGAATAAAAAAGACATTTTTTATGTGCCTTATACGCTTTTAAGCAGCTTCCTTAAAGATAATCCTCTATCTACGATTAAATAAATCAATCTAAAAACTTTATTTATTGGACCAAGAATGTAGAGAAGAGACGCGTCTTTATAGTGCTCGCCTAATCTAAGCTTATGAGCTTAGGGGATGGAGACTGTCTAGGCAGTTTTTTTGCATAAGGAAATAAGAGACTATACATGAGAAAAAAAAGCTGTAGAACTTAGGCCAAGCTTAAGCTCTACAGCATAAAAACAATTACGCTTTAATTTTGATGTCCACGCCCGCTGGTAAGGTCAACGTTTTAAGAGCGTCGATAGTTTTACCGGTGGGGTTAAGGATGTCAATAAGACGTTTGTGCGTGCGCATCTCAAATTGTTCACGCGATTTGCGGTCAATGTTAGGTGAGCGCAAAACAGTAAATTTTACAATACGTGTGGGCAGAGGAATAGGACCAGCTATTGCTGCACCTGTACGCTTTGCTGTTTCTACGATATCTTCAGTAGAACGGTCGAGGATCCGTTGGTCGTATCCTTTAAGCCTAATACGAATCTTTTGACGCGCCGGCTTGTGCACCTTTTCTTGCTTTATTTGTTTCTCTTGTTGTTTTGCCATAGGATGATAAACCTTATTTCTTGATAATTTCTTCTTGTATTTTTGCCGGCACTTTTTCAAAGTGGCTAGGTTCCATTACATAGGTTGCACGTCCTGAGGATAACGAGCGCAACAAGGTGGAGTAACCAAACATTTCGCTAAGCGGAACCTCAGCATGGATGAGGACCGCGCCTTTATGGTTTTCTTGACCTAAAATCTGCCCACGGCGGCGGTTAAGATCGCCAATTACATCGCCCATATATTGTTCAGGAGTAGTCACATCCACTTTCATGATAGGCTCTAATAGAATCGGCTTACCTTTTTTAGCAGCCTCCTTAATAGCCATAGAACCACATATTTTAAAGGCCATCTCGTTAGAGTCGACATCATGGTAAGAACCAAATACAATAGAGACTTTAACATCTACTAGATTGTATCCAGCAAGCACACCCGTAGCAAGGCCTTCTTCAATCCCTTTAATTGTCGGAGGTATATATTCTCTGGGAATCGATCCTCCTACAATTTTGCTAACAATTTCATTGCCCTTGCCTTTCTCGTTTGGTTCAATTTCTAGCTCGACGTGAGCATATTGACCACGGCCGCCGGATTGTTTAACAAACTTAGTTTGGCTAGCAGCTGGCGAAGTAATGGTTTCCTTATAAGAAACTTGTGGTTTACCGACGCTAGCTTCTACGTTGAATTCACGCTTCATACGATCGTGCAAAATTTCAAGGTGAAGTTCGCCCATACCCGCAATGATAGTTTGTCCCGTTTCTTCGTTAGTGTAAACTCGGAAAGTAGGATCTTCTTCGGATAAGGAAGAAAGAGCCTGAGCTAGCTTTTCACGGTCACCTTTAGATTTCGGTTCAATCGCCATAGAAATTACAGATTCTGGAAACTCCATTTTTTCGAGCAAGATAGGATGCTCAGGAGAACAGATGGTGTCGCCTGTGCTAGCTTTCTTTAGCCCAATACAAGCTGCAATGTCGCCTGTATAAAATTCATCTTTCTCTTTACGCTGGTTGGCATGCATTTCTAAAAGACGGGAGATTCTTTCTTTACTATCTTTGGTACTGTTGATTAAGTTCATCCCTTTCACTAATGTACCGCTATAAATACGAATGTACGTTAAACGGCCCACGTAAGGGTCTGTCATAATCTTAAAAGCTAAGGCAGCAAAAGGTGCATTATCTTCAGGCTTCAAGAAGATATCTTCATTGGTTTTAAGATCATGGGCTTTAATTTGGCCACGGTCAAGGGGAGATGGCATCCAGTTAACCACTGCGTCAAGCAGGTGCTGCACACCTTTGTTTTTGAAAGCAGAACCGCATAGCACCGGAGTAAATTTGTTTGTACATACACCTTTACGGATAACCTTATTGATTTCATCCACTGTTAAAGAGTCGGGATTTTCCAAAACTTTTGTCATGAATTCTTCATTATTTTCATCTATAGTGGCTAGTTCATCCAATAACTCTGAACGTAATTGCTTGCATTTTTCCAGCAGATCTGCAGGAATGTCTGCCTCTTCCCAGTCAGCCCCTAGGGTTTCATCGTGGAAGAAAAAAGCTCTCATACAGACTAGATCGACCATACCCTTGAACTCCGACTCTGCGCCAATAGGACAGTGAACGGGGATAGCATTAGCATGAAGCTTTTCACGCATGGTTTTAATCGCATCAAAGAAGTCCGCACCAATACGGTCCATCTTGTTAACAAACGCAATGCGTGGAACACCGTATTTATCTGCTTGGCGCCATACTGTTTCAGACTGAGGTTCTACTCCAGAAACTGAGCAAAATACAGCTACTGAACCATCTAAAACTCGCAAGGAACGTTCAACCTCAATGGTAAAATCCACGTGTCCAGGAGTATCGATAATATTAATTTTGCACTCTTTCCAGAAAACTGTGGTTGCTGCGGAAGTAATCGTAATTCCACGCTCTTGCTCTTGCTCCATCCAGTCCATGGTAGCCGCGCCTTCGTGCACTTCACCCATGCGGTGTGTACGGCCGGTATAATACAGAATTCTTTCTGTGGTTGTAGTTTTACCGGCATCAATGTGAGCCATGATACCAATATTACGTACATTTTTAATGTGTTCTTTCTCAGGTCTAGCCATAATTAATTCTTTCCTTCGTTACCATTTATAATGAGCAAAAGCTTTGTTAGCTTCAGCCATTCTATGGGTGTCGTCTTTCTTTTTAATGGTGGTACCTTGGTTATGGAAGCAATCAGCTAACTCGGTAGATAGACCTTCTTCCATGGAGCGCCCGGTTTTAGCGCGCGAGTGATTGATAATCCATCCCATTGCCATTGCGATGCGGCGGTTAGCAGGAATTTCAATAGGTACTTGATAGGTAGCACCACCAATGCGCCGGGATTTAACCTCTAAGGCGGGCTTAGCGTTTTCTAAAGCTTGTTCGAAAGCTTCTAAAGGGTTGTCTGCTTTGATGCGCTTGGCAAATTTTTCTAAAGCATTATATACTATTCTGCGAGCCACAGATTTGTTTCCACCGATCATCACCCTATTGATAAACTTAGCAAGCAAAGTGCTGCCATAAAGTGGTTCAGGGTCAATGTGTCTTTTTTCTGCTCTACGTCTTCTTGACATTTTTTCCTCTTCGTTGATGTATTTTTTTATACTTGGCAGTTTTAAAGCTTCTGCCTTTATCGAAGATCGAATGCTTCACCTGGATTTTAGGAAAGTTATCCTAATAAGCCTGCGCGTGATTGGCGTTCTTTTTAATATTGATAGAGCGCGAACCACGGGCCAAAATATCCATTGAGAATATTCTAGCGTTACTTGGGCCGTTTTGCCCCATATTTCGATCTTGATTTTTTGCGATTCTGTACAGCTGCACAGTCTAATGTTCCACGTACGATATGATAACGTACACCTGGAAGGTCTTTTACACGGCCACCACGGACAAGTACAATGCTATGTTCTTGCAGATTATGACCTTCACCACCAATATAGGCGATTACTTCTTGGCCAGTTGATAAACGTACCCATGCTACTTTACGAAGAGCTGAATTGGGCTTTTTAGGTGTTTTAGTTTTTACCTGTAAGCAAACGCCACGTCTTTGTGGACATTTCAGCAAAGCAGGAGACTTGCTACGTCTTTTTTTAGGTGTACGAGGTTGCCGTACAAGTTGGTTAATTGTGGGCATGTGATTCCCTTTCTCCTTATTAATTAATGATAAGTGCCCCTTCTCATGAGATAGATTTTGAGAAGCTATGGGGGGTAGTATAGGAAAAAATTACTTTTATGAAAAGAAGTTTTGTTCACTCGTTTACTAGATAGGTGTCTACTGTTTGCTTGCCTGTCATTGACTTTATTCATTTTTCAGCTATACTTTCCCCTTCATATACAAAGGATAGCATGAAAAATCTCTCAATTTTGGGCAGTACAGGCTCAATTGGTCTAAATACATTGAAAGTAGCCAGACATTTGAAAGATAAATTTCGAATAGTAGCTCTTGCCGCTAAATCTAATATTGATTTGCTAGAGCAGCAAGCTTTGGAGTTTCATCCCGAGCTCGTCTGTGTCTACGATGAAAAAATGGCGATGGAGCTAAAAAGAAAACTTCCTCATGTAGAAGTGGTGACAGGCCTTGAAGGTCTGCAAGCGGTAGCTACGCATGGAAAGGCGGAAATGGTCATTTCGGCGATGACAGGGACGAGAGGGTTAGCTCCTACAGTAGCTGCTATCCAAGCAGGTAAAAACGTAGGATTAGCTAATAAAGAATCTTTAGTTTCGGGTGGAGAGCTTATCATGTCATTAATTAAAAAGAATGGCGTGCATCTACTTCCTATTGATAGTGAGCATAGTGCTCTTTTCCAATGCTTAAATGGAGAAGATCCTAAAAAAATTTATCGCATGATTCTGACTGCTTCAGGAGGCCCTTTTCGTGCTTGGTCTAGCGAGCAGCTAGCTCAAATAAGTGTTGAGCAAGCATTGGCTCATCCTACTTGGAATATGGGCCCTAAAGTGACGATTGATTGCTCGACATTAATGAATAAGGGATTAGAAGCAATAGAAGCACATTGGTTGTTTAGTATACCTATGGAGCAAATCGAAGTTGTCATTCACCCTCAAAGTTTGATCCATAGCATGATCGAATTTACAGATGGATCTATAATGGCACAAATGGGAGAGCCTAACATGATTGTTCCCATTCAATATGCAATGACTTATCCGGAACGCCATGTAGGGATGTTGGCTAAATTTGATTTTACAAGAATTCATGAATTTCAATTCTATCCTCCCGATTTTAAAAAATTTCGTTGCTTGAGCCTTGCATTTGAGGCTATACGCCAGGGAGGTAGTTTACCTTGTTATATGAATGCTGCTAATGAGACTTTAGTTAGCCGCTTTCTAAACAAGGAAATTGGCTGGCAAGATATCAGTAATAAATTGGAAAAAATGATGAGCGCCCATCCCCTATCCAAGGTAAATACTTTAGAAGATGTTCTTGCTATCGATGAGATAGCGCGAGAGGAAGCTAAAAAGGCTTAAAGCAAAACTTATAGGTTTTTTATATGAAAGGAGGCCAACCAGGATTGCGAAGCCCTCTCTAGGAAAAGAAAAGGTAAAATAAATTTTATTATGTGCCTTAGCTTCTTGTTGCTTTACGAAAGGCCTAACGTTAAATTCTTCACTTAGCGCTTTTTATGGTCGATTACTAAGAGCTTAATTTTTAATTTCTAATTAGGCTACTTTAAGTAACGATAAAAGCTTAAAAATTTAAAAGAGACTGATGTATAAAGAAATCAACTTTTAATTCGTCTGATTTTACCAGGCTGGCCGTGCAGTTTTAGTGTTGCTAAAGCTTTTGTTTTATGGCATACTTCTGTCTTCTTAATCATTCATTTTTGTTAAATTAAAGGGTTATATCGATCATGATCTTTAGCTTTTTGTACATTATACTTGCTGTTCTTGCACTGAGTTTTTTGATTTTTATTCACGAGCTAGGTCATTATTATATGGCCCGCAGAGTAGGCATGCGGGTAGAAACATTTGCTATCGGTTTTGGTAAGCCTATATTTTCTTGGATACGCGACGGAGTTAAATGGCAGATTGGCTGGATCCTTTTTGGAGGCTATGTCAAGATTGCAGGCCAAGACCTTGGTAAAGATCAATCTTCTTACGAAGCACCCGACAGCTTTTTTAGCAAACGTCCTATAGAGCGAGTCAAAGTAGCTTTTATGGGACCTTTTGTGAATCTTTTATTCGCATTTTTTGTTTTTTGCCTACTTTGGGTGAGTGGAGGAAGGTACAAAAATTTTAGCGAGTACACGTCTAAAATTGGCTGGATAGATCCTAAATCAGAACTTTATAAACATAATGTGCGTCCTGGCGATGAGCTTATTTCTTACGATAATAAGCAGTTTCAAAGCTCTAAAGATCATCTGTATGCGGCTATGATGGGTGCCCACCTCATCCAGGTACAAGGAAAAAAGGTTGCCTACGACACAGGCGTGAAAACTCCTTTTGAGTTCACGGTAAAAACTTATCCTCATCCTGCAGCTATGGAAAAAGGAATTTTGACCACTGGCATTCTCCAACCGGCTAATTATATCCTTTACGATAGGCTACCTAATGGAGCTGAAAATCCTTTACCCGATGGTTCGCCTTTACAAGGAAGTGAAATTCAATATGGCGATCGTATTGTCTGGGCAGATGGAGAATTGATTTTCTCCTCTATGCAGCTTAGTAGCATGCTGAATGATGATCGGGTCTTACTGGTGGTACAAAGAGGGGATAAGCGCTTTTTAGCTAGAGCGCCTCGAATTCCTGTGCAAGAGTTACGTTTTGATGCCCATATGAAGGATGAGTTAACGGATTGGCAGTATGCGGTGGATTTAAGCCACCTAAAATTACAAGATCTTTACGTCCTACCTTACAATTTAACTAATCAAGCCGTAGTAGAAAATTCTCTTAAATTTATCGATAAGGAAAAAGAAGAAGAAGCATTCCCTCCCGTTCCTTTCTCATCCCTTGAAGCCGCTTTACAGCCTGGCGATAAAATTCTTGCTATTCATAATACTCCTATTAAGAGTTCTGCTGAATTATTGCAACAATTGCAATCAAAAAGAGTAACACTCATCGTACAAAGAGAGCTTAAAGCTCCTACTCCTCTTCCTTGGCAAGAGGCCGATAAGGCTTTTGATCAAAAGCTGCATTGGCAGGATTTACAAAAGATTATTGATAGTATGGCTGCTTTAAATCCTTTGCAACAAGCGGGTGAATTTATTCTTTTAAATCCTCTTGAACCTAAAACTCGCAGTCAAATTTTCTTATCACCTGAAAAGCAAGCATGGCTAGCAGCAGAAACCCTTCAGGAAAAAAAGCAAATAGAAGCTGTTGAAGATCCTGAGCTAAGGGCTCGTGCTATGCAACATTTTACTGTTAAAGAAAAAGAGCTGATGCTTGGGCTCCCTGCCGCTCAAGATTCTAAAGTTAATTATAATCCTGCCCCCACTCAAATGTTTATGAGTGTTTTCGATGAAATTTGGCGTACCCTAAAAGCTTTATTTACCGGAGCGCTTAATCCTAAGTGGATGAGTGGCCCGATTGGTATCGTGCAAGTGGTGCATGATAGCTGGATGATTAGCATGCAAGACGCTTTATTTTGGATAGGAGCGATTAGCCTTAATCTAGGAATCTTAAATCTCTTGCCCGTTCCTGTCTTAGATGGAGGAACAATCGTCATGTCCTTTATGGAAATGCTGACAGGTAGAAAAATTAGTTCTAAGATGTTAGAAAAGTTAGTTTTACCTTTTGCTATCCTCCTGATCGGCATGTTTCTATATTTGACCATTAATGATCTAAGTCGTATTTTTGGCGGCTTTTTTCATTGGTAAAAATTTCCATAGTTCTTAAAAAAAAATGCCTGTTGCTGGCAGGCAATTTTTTTATTAAGTACATATAAGCGTAGGCTGCAGGCTCCTAAAAAAGTTTGCATGCTTTATTTTTGTAGAATGTAATAAATCTTTAAAGAGCTGTTTTGATCCTAAAGAGGCGGTTGCAGTACTAGCCTATAAGCTAAATTACCTCATAGGGGTCCAGCCTATCCTTTATAAGCTTTAAAGTCTTCCTTAATTGTCTAATCGATTAACTACAGCTTTGATTAGGTCTTGCAGAGTAACCTTATTGGATTAAAAAGCTGTGTAATAAGCTACCTTACGAGTGCCGTTTAGGTTATACTTTAATAAAAGCCAGTGTATTCTTATCTTTATGGCTATCTAAAGTAGTTTTTAGACGATCATAACTCTAGTAGCCTTCACCTTTTGTCTCTTTTTCTATCAATAAAATCTGCCCATCTTTTGGCTTAATTTCTACAAGAAATCGCCTGATCGGGCTTTGGCTCCAGCCTAAGCTCACATGGTAGTTAGTTGGCACGGCTAATGGAGAGGAAAGATTTTCTTCTTCTTAGGTAATTCTTTTCGGAGTAATTTCCAGCCATCTAGTTTCTCTTTATCTAGAAAAGGCCAGATTTTATGACTAAAAGCTCTCTATAACTTTACTTTTGCTGATTGCATTTTTGCCTTGGATTAACTTCTTTAAAGACATTATTTTTTTATGTTCTCCATCTGCCAACTAATCGTTATAGATTATTAGGATTTATTACCCCTGAGCATAATAAGGGAGTTACATAGAAAGCGAAAAAATAGCATATTAAAAAGGAAATAATCGACATTGTTGTTTACAAATTAAGATTTTCTGTTTATTCCTTAAAGGAGAAATAAAAACTAGATCTTACATGGGAGAGAATTAATTTATAAAATTAGAGATTCTTTATAATTTTTTATGAAAAATGAAAGGAGGGAATATGAGTTCTATTCAACAAGCGATTAACCAAACCTGCGCTATCATGAGGCCTTTCTTTACTACTATTGATATTAGCCTAGATATTGCGCAAATGATTACCGATGAAAATGTCTCCAAACTTAGGACTGCGGCGATAGTTTCTCGAACAGCTGTATTAGTACTTAATATATTTTCTTTAGTAGGGGAGAAAAAAGACTTTTCCAATCATACGTTAAAAACTCTCAAAGGAATTGAACTAGGTGCTCGCATGGTGGATGGGCCTATCCAATTTTCAAAACATATAAAAGATTTAAAAGAGGAGAAATATACATTATCAGCAATCATTCGCTTGATTACAAAAGGCGCCATTAATCCTTGTACAGGGATATTAAGAAATATTTGCGAATTAAGTATCTTTAATGAAAAAATCTATTTAGAAAAATTGGCTAAAACTTCTGAAGCCATGCGTCCCCAATGGGAATATGATAATGCTGAGCATCCTAACCTTATCGGATATAAAAAGATTGATCGTCAAGAATGCGAAAGAAATATTCAATTATTCGAAAAACTCAGTGCTGGCTTTAATATCGCCGAAGCAAGCGTATATAGCATAGAGGCAAGCTACTATCTGATCATACAAAAATTTTTGGAAGAGGCTTTAAGACAGGCTGCCATCCGAGAAAGCCATGGAGGGCAACAGGTAGTTCAGCATATAAATCCATTGCCGGCAACTGATGCCGCTCAATTGCCTGAAAACATCGTAGATGCAGATCATCTTTTTAACTTCAAAAAATTACCATTAATTCCTGTCGAATTTCACCAAGATCCTACTTTGAGTAAATATAGCTGTCCTTTAACCCTATCTCCTATACGTAATATTGTACAAGATCCTACTGCCCGAGGCGAAGAGCCCATATTCTATGAACGAGATGCTATTGCTTTATGGCTGGCTAGCAATCAAACTTCTCCTATGACCAGACGTCCCTTAACGCTAGAGCAATTATTTCCTCGCTTTGATTTGCAAGAGCTTATTGATGCAAGATTAGAATTTTTTGAAAATGCTGTTAAAGATTTTTTAAGAGAAAAAATTAACGAAAGCTTAGCACATTAGCAATAAGTTTAAAAAGTGAGGATAATCAATGAGCGCACTAGAAATTGCAAGCCTAGTGGTAAAAGGCTTAGAAATCATTCCCGCGGCCACAGAAATTATACGTGTATGTCACAAGTCAGATCGCTTAAATACTGAGGAGAAATTATCTATAACGGCCGAAGCTCTTTTTGTTTTTTTTAGAGCCTTGGAAGTCGGCTTCCAAGGTACGCGCCTAGCCACATCTGAAAAAGTGGATCAATTTTGTAAGGAAATAGGAGTTTCGGCAGACGAGATTAAAATTGGTTTAACCCTTTCTTCTAATTTTGCAGACGTTGGACGCATAACTTGCCATAAAATAGGTTCTAATGAGCGTTTACCTATAGCTATGATAGATATTTTGGCAGTAGCCATCTTTAAAGTAAGCGAAACTGTCGATCAGATTTCTAAATTAGAGACTTTATCCGCTCAAACAAAAGAAGCTTTAAGTTGGGTGGACACAGGTGGAAACCTTGCCGCTACTAGTCTTAGTATGGGAGTTACAAGCTATCGAGTTTATACTAATAGAGAGAAAATCTTTTTGGCGACAAAGCTTATCTTTAAATATTTAGCTCACATCCATCAAGAGCCTGTGGTTGTAGAAATAAAAGGTAAATATGAAGAGGATGCGAATAAAAATGCGGAAATTTTAAATGCTAAGAATAGGCAGTTATTATTACGCATGATTAAGTGGTATAATTTAGAAGAAATTCCCAGTACCTTTCATAAAGATCCTATTTTCTCTCAATACATATGTGCTATCAGCGGTAAACCTATTCGAAGGCCTGTTAGAGCCTTGCATGGCTTGGGAAAAACACTTTATGAACGTACAGAATTGTATCAATGGAAGGCCCAGCACCCCCATGAGCTTCCTAATCATTGGCCAGAAGATATTCCTTTTGTGCCTCAAAATATGATGAGCGACAAGAAGATTCAAAAGACTATTGATGCACGCCTAGAAGAGTGTGCAAGCTTTTTTAAAATTGGACTTAACACAAGGAGAACTTAAAGACAAAACTAATATTTCATTTTTATATCTTAACATAAGTCAGCCAGGAGTAATCATGATAGTACCTTCAAGTGTTATTAGAGATAAGAACAGCGAAGACGCAGAAGTTATAGAATATATATATAATCGTTTACCTAAGAACGGGACTTTTTCTAAAACAGATATTAAAGTTTCTAGAGTCATCTATGATTGGTTTAAAGGAGCTGAACATCCTACAAATAAGCCCCTTAATAAATTCTGTGAAATAACTAGAAAAATTACTATAAAAAGGCAAACGGCTTCAAAAATAGGTGAAGGATTTCAAGCCTTTTTTTTGACATTTTTAAATATGGCCCAAAATAAATATAATTTAGATGAGGCAGATGTAGCATATGCAAAAGACGCCATTGAAGAAATTCTTTCAGATGAGCACTTAGAAGATAACCAAAATAGTCGAGAGCTTAAAAGTTTGTATGTCAACTGTAAAACCATAGTTTTTTATCAATCATTAGAAAAAGAAGAACATAAGTACGGCCCCTTATTCACAGATGGGCAAGGAATAGCCTATACGTGTACAGCTGCTGTGGTCGCACACCGAATTACTCCTTTAGCTCTCAGCGTCATTGCAACTATTTTGCAAGCGTCTAAATCGTCATGTACACTTTTTTAATTAAAGGGAGATTTTATATATGCACAATATAGAAAATTCATTATGCCAAGCGTCTCAATATACATTAACAAATACAAATTTACACGAACAAGGTATCCCAGAAGCTTCTTTAGAAGAGTTTGAAAATAAGAATACGTCTTTTGGTGATCTTTTAGGGGGCGCTCAAATGCAGCTTCAAGATAACCAGTCTAGAGATGTGTACAATCGCAAAGAACCACAAGAACTACAGGGATTGCTTAAACAATCTATCGAGAATATCGCAAGCATTTATGAGGCTTCTAAAGAATTAAGCAAGCCTTCTAAAAGCAAGCAATATTCTCTGTTGGTCTCAGAGGTAGAAGAAGAGGTAGCTAAAATAAAAATTTTAGGTGGAGTCTTAACCGATAAAGATCAGGTGGTAGAGAGTAAGCAGATAGAAGACCAAGAGAAGGTTCTTAAGCAAATGTATAAAGATATGCCCTTGGGAGAAAGCATTCTACTTCGGTGGGATATAGAGATGATGAAAGGTATGTCACGTCGTCCCGCAGAAAAGATTTACACTACTTCTTATGGAACATTTGAAAATCCTAATGTCTCACACTTA
>NZ_JAEMUE010000068.1:0-54680 GCF_018342435.1 Neochlamydia sp. AcF65 | reverse complement strand
TGAAAACTTATGGCATTACTTGCGTAGCCATTTTTGGTCTAATCGTATTTATCGGGGTTATAAAGAACTAGAAAAGATGGCAATAGCTTCTTGGAGAAAAGTATGTCTGCAAGAAAAAAGAATGAAAAGTTTATGTGCTGTATCGTATGCCTAATTGTGTAAGGAGTAATTTAAAAGCGTATAAAAAAGCATTGGCGAAGCTATACTCGGCAAAACGCAAGTCATAGGTTACGCAAAGATCTCGCCAAATCGGCGAAAGAAGAGGTTGATGCTCTAATGCAAGAGGTTTTATAATCATTCGACAGACTGAGGCTGAAATTGATACATTCTAAGGCTTAAAATTTTCCATTGCTCTTTATTCTTTATTAAAATATACACAGCATGCTGCAAAACCGAGTTAAGAGGATCATTTTTATCCCCTTTATTCAATCTGACTGTGCTATCGACTATTACAAGCTCAAGATTTAATAAACGAGCCGCATCTAGCGATTGACTAATCGTACTTTTTCCGTAAAAACCAAGCTTTCCAGATTCAAAGTGCTTCTCAAGTTGGGTAGGATTCATGATCCAGCGTCCCTGGGGAGTCATAAAATCTCCTTGGGTACTCCATAAAGACATTAAAGCTTTTGTGTTATGCGTATTCCAAGCAACATCAAAAGAATGTAAAAAATTGTTAATCTCCGTAGAAGCAAGAGGCAATTCATTCTGAGCAAATAAAGAGGTACTCGCCCATAGGAATAAGCTAAATATAAAGCGTGCCATCAGTTCCTCCCTTTTTGTTTACCTTATATTTTAAAATTTATATTCGCAATCAGAAAGGTGTGGATAATAAATTTTTTATTACTTTAGCTATTTTAGTCTCCTTCCTTGCAGGGGATAATTAAGCCTAAGTCACATGCAACTTTAATAGTCACCCACTTTTATATTTGCGAGTTAAAGGTCATTTTTCCAACTATTTCCTTATCCCATACCTCATGTTAACCAAAAAAGTAGGATAGGTGGCGCCTGGTGCCAAAAGTCATATCCACAAAATATTGCCAGTAAGCATTTTCTACCCATCGCTACACTACATTTTCATCAGAAATTTTTTACATGGGTTACAAGGCAAGAAGCCCTACAACAAGGATAGTGAAAAAGAAGCCAAAGCCTTTATTAAGCTCCTACAGCAAGAGTTTTCATGTCCAAGCGATGCTAAACGCCAATTAGATAAGTTTGTAAAAAAACTTAAATATATGCTAAGCAACAACCTTCTATATCTAGCTATCGCCTACAAAGCACAGTAGCTTGCTCTTTGCTTAACAGCCCCCCCCCCCCGGGTGATAAGGATTCGAATTGATTTGACTTGCTTTTTAATTTTTTTATATTGTCTTTAAAAAATAAAAATACTGAAAAAGTTATTACTACCCCAGGAAATAAAATGCATCATATCTCTTCAGCCTCTATTGAAAGCTTACCCAATGAATTGCTACTCCCTATCTTAGAGGCTTGCGCAGTTCCTTCCTTATTTAGTGTCTGTAAGAGATGGCATCATCTGCTAGCTACTGAATTCATGCCTTCTCTTTATAAAAAAATAGCACAGCTTCATTTCCCAAGGGGAGATGCTACTACCCAGCAAACTCTTATGTTAGCTAAAGTTTATCAACTCAATCATGTACCTACCTCTACTGAAAAAGTCTATCTATCTTTTAAACAAGTTTTTACCTTATCTAAATCTATTTCTCCTTTAGAATCTAAAGAGAAAACAGAAGAAAAAAAAGGCTTAACGCTGGCTAATTACTCTTACTATCTTGTAAATATTAATCGCCTTTTACTTTGGAAAAAACTTCCTGGTGGGAGAGAATACTTGAGCCGAGCAGAAATTAAGCACTTGCCTCTAGAGAAAAAAGGAGAGCTACTTAGAGATTGGATTGAGGAAAATTGTAAAAATACCACGACTTTATATTTATCTAGCGCAGGCTTATCTAGCGTAGGCTTGACTTTTATACCTCCAGAAATATTCCAGTTATCTCAGCTGCAAATCCTTTACTTAAGCCGAAACCATCTTACCGCTCTGCCTGCAGAAATCGGGCAGCTATCTCAGCTGCAAACGCTTTACTTAGATCAAAACCAGCTCACCGCCCTGCCTGCAGAAATCGGGCAACTGACTCAGCTGCAAAAGCTTTACTTAAATCAAAACCAGCTCACCCCCCTGCCTACTGAAATCGGGCAACTGACTCAGCTGCAAAAGCTTTGCTTAAATCAAAACCAGCTTACCAGCCTTCCTGCAGAAATCGGGCAGCTATCCAAGCTGAAAGGGCTTTACTTAGATCAAAACCAGCTCACCGCTCTGCCTACAGAAGTCGGGCAACTATCTCAGCTGGAAGAGTTTTACTTAAATCAAAATCAGCTCACCAGCCTTCCTGCAGAAATCGGGCAACTGTCTCAGCTGCAAAAGCTTTGCTTAAATCATAACCAGCTCACCAGTCTGCCTGCAGAAATCGGGCAGCTATCCAAGCTGTAAAAGCTCCACTTAAGTGGCAACCTCCTTACCACCCTTCCTATAGAGATAGGTCAGTTATCTCAGGTTAAACATCTTCATTTAAACAGCAGCTAGCTTACCATTATTCCTATAGAGATGAGACAGCTATCGCGACTGCAATTGCTCTTCTAGAACAATCAGCTTACCTCCCTTCCTCCAGAGATTGGACAGCTATCGAAGCTGCAATGCCTTAACTCAGATAATAACCATCTTACCAATATTTCCTGGAGATAGGGCAAATTTTTCAGCTTAATAGATTTTCCTTAGGATACAACCAACATAGAAGAATTTCTTCTAAGAGGAGATTTAACCTTTCAGGAAATTGCCTCATTTCTGAAGGAAGGGAAGTAAGCTAGTTGTTTTTTAAACTAGACACTTGTAATTGAGGAAGCTGCTTTATCTTAAAGTAAAAGTAAGATATAAAAACTCTTACGAAGGTAATCTCGGCAATAAAGCTCCTAAACTAGCATAGAAAAAGCTCTAACACCCTAAAATAAAAAAGCTTTTTCCTCTTATGAGTTAGATGAAATACTTATGCAAGATGGTAATAAAATAATCATGCTTCCCCTAGTTTTTGTGATAACGCTATAGTTTTTTCATCCATTGGCTTATATCCTCCTTCATTTTAATCAAAGAAAATTTTTGAACATACATCATATGCCCAGCCGGGTAATAATGCATACTGGCCCGACTCTGTAAGTCTGAGGCATGCCGTAGATGATTAAAAGTATAGTCAGTAGCAAAAAAAGGGGTAGCTAAGTCATAGTAGCCGCTTCCTACAAATACTTTTAAAGCTTTATTTTGGGTCATTACGTTACGCAACGCAGCTGACATATTTAAAAATTGATTGGTATATTTACTATAATTCCAAGTAGAATGAATATTTGCTAAGATCTTATATTCTTGATCATTTTTTATCTTAAGCTCTTTTCTAATGTACTGATTGAAGGCAGCTGTAAAAGTTCCTGCAATTGCATCAAAGCTCGGATCATAGCTAGGATAATCGTTACATGGATTTAAGGCTTCTCCTTTAAAGCGAGAATCAAAACGCCCTACAATCAAACCATGAGCTCTTAATAATTCTTTGGAAAAGCGTTGCGGGCTAATCCGCAAATTAGCCTTTTTGATAAATTCAGGCGATAATCCTGTATAATCAGCCAATTGAGCTACAATCTTAGCATGCTCATGGGCACTTAAACTATCTCCTTTCATTAAAGCCGAGGTATAATCTGTTAAAGCAAAGTCTTTAACCATTTCCAATGTTTTATCTAAGTCTCTTTGTAAGTTTTCCCCTAGCTTTTTATGATACCATGCAGTAGCTGTATAAGTAGGTAAATAAAGGGGGTAAGGAAGATCATTCCCTTCATTATAATCATTGAGCGTTTGAAAGTTTAATACAGACGAGATAAGAATCATCCCATTTAGATAAATATTTAGCTCGTCATGCAAATAACCTGCTAATCCTGCTGCACGCGTCGTTCCATAGCTTTCGCCTGCTAATAGCTTAGGAGAATTCCATCTTTCGTATTGCGTAATAAATTGACGAATGAACTCACCCAGTGACTCAATATCTTCGTCCACTCCATGAAATTGTTTGGCATCTTCTCCAGAGGTCACACGGCTATAGCCTGTAGAGATCGGATCGATAAATACCAAATCCGCTACATCTAAGAGAGAATGAGGATTATCAATCACTTGATAAGGAAAAAGGCCCTCTCCTTCATCGCTTAGAAGGACCCGGCGAGGTCCAAAAACACCTACATGTAACCATATAGACGAAGACCCTGGGCCTCCATTAAAACAAAAAATAAGAGGACGTTTAGCTGGTTCTAAAACCTCTTCTTTAAAATAAGCAATATAAAAAATAGTAGCTTTCGGCTTCGAGTGATCATTCCTAAGCAGGATGTTTCCAGCGATTGCTTTGTAAGGGATTGCTATATTATTAATTGTTATTTGATGTTTAGTTTCAGAAATTGTTTCTTTAAGAGAAGAGGTTATAAGTTCTTCCTCTTTTTTATCTGCCTTTTCTTCTGCAAAAAGAGGAAGATGAGCCGTGCCCAATATTATTCCAATCAGTGCCCATAAAAAAATTTTATACATACTCGCCTTTCCGTTTTTATTAAGCATTTTATAGCATGGAAAAAAATGAAGGGCAAGTTCTAATAAAAACAAGAAAGGAATGAACAATTGAAAGGTAAAGCTAAAAATAACAGCTTAACAGGAGGCCCTATATTCTATAAAAGAGCTGTAGGCTTTTTGGAATCAATTTTCTGCCATAATAAAAGTGCTTAATAGGAATAAGGTAGATTATCCTTTTCTTCTAGGCATCTCAACCGCATGGATTCTCTATCCTCAAGAGCCCATAAATTATATTACACTTTTTATCTTGCGAAATTACTTCTCTGCAAATTGGTAGAGCAATCTGATCTCTAGCCATGGGACGGCCGTGCTGTAGAAGCTAAAAAAACAGATCTTCCTTTTGCTCTCTGCAAGATTTGCGAGCTAATTTATATGCTGCTGAGCCATTCTTTATGCAAACATATGCTCAATAAAATTCATGTTTTGATAAAAGAAATATGTTCTAAAAGGTAATTCTTTTTTAGATTGGGCAAAGGGAGTTTGTTTAAACACCATTATTTTACTTTAGCAATTTTTGGTAAGCGATCACAGGAGACAAAGCTGCTTAAAATCTTAATCCACAGAAGATAATGTAAGGCAGAAAGTGCAATAAATAGAGAATAGCTATTTACAAGCATTTTTGACTTTGTAAATACCCGCATAATCACATTTAAAGCTAGGCTTACCCGTGATCGCTTACAATTTCTGACAGTTTTTCTTTTTTAGCCCTCTTTTCTATTAAATAAGTGATAAGCCTCTACTCATTCAAATTAGTTTGAATTTGATGCCTATCATTTTGGCTAGCAACATCAGTATGCTCTCCTTTATACTTATTAACTTCTCGCTCGGCTTCTTTCAAGAGTGTTTTCAACGTCTCAACTTCTCTTTCTCTTTCAGCCTCTTTGTCAATTAAAGTACCAAAAACCTCCCAAAGCTTATGCTCCTCACACTGCTGCTTAAGATGCAGAGCTTGATAGCGCTCTTCTTGATAATTAATCCCATTTACTCCAAGGTATGTCTCTCGAATGCGCGTCTTATTAGACCTATATCTAGCAGCTACCTTTTTAAAGACTTTTTTGTTTTGCCTTAATTCTTTTTCTAGCTCTTTAAATGTAAACTCTATGGTTGAAAGAGGTCCATCCATATACTCAGCATTAGCATTCCTTATGCGCTCATGACCCTTAAAGATTATTTGAGCAGAATTTATATCGTCGTTATTAGATAAAATAATAGTGATATCGGCATAGTTTTTATCAGAGAGAATAGCTTTATTATCTATAGACAAATTGTTTTCATGGCCTTTGGGCAAGTCTGCTCTTTTTATCCACTGTTTAAATAGTACCCTTTTACCATCTGACCTTTCATACATCTTTTTCATCATTTTATGAAAAGCTTGCTCGCGTATATTTTCTAAGAGGGAAAAGTTATTAGACTTCCTTAACCATAGCTGCTCATATAGCCTAGGAACTTCAATTTCCTCATGATGTTTTTTTAATATCTCTTTATCCTTACTAGACAGTGACTGGGTATTACTTTGAGCTAATCTACTTTCAACCTGGCACTCTACAGCATTTTTTGCTGACTCCATAATCGCCTGGTCGATTGTTTCATCATTCTTTAGGTCATATGCTGAGTTTTTAGAAGAAGGGCTGATAAATCGACGTTTCAATTGCCTGGTAACTATATCTTTTAATTTAGAAAAATGCTCAATGGAAGAAAAATCTTTTCGATCTTTTGCCCTTCTAAGACGCTTTACTACTTCTGCGGTTGCAGCAGTCATTCTTTGCTTAAGATGATGGCTTGCCTGCAAAGCAAAATCTTCCAATTCTTGGCGTGCAGCCTCATTAAACTCATAATCTTGATTCTCGATAATGTGGCGAATATAAGCAATTGATAAATTCTGGTTAGTACGGCGAGCCGCCTCTAGAAGCGTCTCTTGTGTTTTAATAAATGCTTTTATTTCTTGATCGATTGCCTCAATTTCGTCTGCAGATAAATTTTTGCCTAGCTCTTCTGCTTTTGCTTGTAAAGCTCTCTCAATTTTTCGATCATAATCGATACACTTCTGCTCTTTCAAGATAGTATGAAAATATAAGGTATAGTAAGTGTCTCGGGTAGCTTCTACCCTAGCCTTTTTCATCTCTCGAATTGAAATAATTGAGCTTATAGTCTGACTAACTTCTTCAGGAGTAAGATTCCAGCGATAATAGCCAGCCATATAAGCATGATAAAGACTAAGGGACTTAAAAGCGAAAGGTTGATCTTTTACCCTCCCATCACTTCTCCAATTAAAATAGTAAGTTAAAAATGGGTAAAAATCTGACGCTAATTCTTCCTTAAATATGAACGGAGCGTTTAAATTCTTCCAATATTTAGCTTTTATTAAATCCAATTCAGCTGAACTTAAAGCTCGACCTCGTTGCTTTTCGTAATCAATTTTAGCTTCTTCACGTTTCTTCTTTGTAGCTTCCTCGATAGCTAAGCACAGCCGATTTTTACCTACTATCCCCTCTTTGATAGCAGATGAAGAGGCTAACAGATACTCTCTTAGCTTCTCTTCCGTATGCTTATCAATCCTCTTCCTGATTTTTTCTCTATAAGGTTTTGTACATTCCACCTTTTTTAGATGCATGATAACTTTATTCTTGCGCTTTTGCTTAGCAAGCTCTGGATCACAAATCAAGCCTAACTGATGATGGATCCATAAATTAGTCTTAACCGAAACAAAGCCTACAATCAGAGAAGAAAAAAAGCCAAGGCTGTAGTTAACTACCTTTAGAATGCTTCTTCCTAGGTCTCTAGCATTGGGGCAATGAGAAACAACAATAGGTAAAACTCGTATACATTTGCGTCGAAAAGTAGCAGCTGGGCGATCTAATCCTGTTAAAGGTATTGCTCTCCGCGCAAGAGAGGCTCCCCCTGATAACATAGAGGAGGCAGGCACAATGAGAGCTAGTAAGGGGGAACGTAAGGTATTAAAAAAGACTCCTTGAAGATCCAGCGCAAGCACCCCCAAATTAGCAGCGCGCGCTCGTCCAGCTGCCCCATTCTCCTCCCATTTAGAGATTTTATTCATAAGGCTATTGAGAGGATTAGAATGAAGCCAACTGCAAAATGTAGACACTGTCATATTTCCTCTAGTCATACTTCTTCAACCTATAAATTTAAGCAGAAACCTTTAATAACGAAATCTAATATATTTAATTATTAAAAAAAAATCAATCGATAGATGAAATGCTTTATAAAATATTAGTAATTGTTCTTTTTCAGCTTTAATCAAGGATGCTTTGCAGCCTTTAATTAATGTTTTATTGCTATTGCTGCGAGCTCAAAGCTAATATTTTAACAACATCTTTTGCATAAATAAGAGAGCCACCCGCTTGCCGAATTTCATTTAAGTGTTTTTCTTCAGCTGCCGGCAATGAATTAACAGGTTTGCATGCATCAATAATTACATACACTTGATAATTTAAATTTAAAGCATCAAGAGCAGAGTATTTCACACAATAGTCGGTAGCCAACCCTACTAAAAAAACTTTTTTAATTCCTTTGCTTTGTAAAAATTTATGTAATTCTGTAGCTTTGCTTCTTCCATTATCAAAAAAAGCGCTATAGCTATCCATTCTTTTATCCGTGCCCTTATAAATCACTTTTTGTACTCGATGATCATCCCAGCCTGCAGAAAATTGCGCTCCTACCGAATTTTGCACACAATGTACAGGCCATAAAACTTGCTCTAAACCACCTATATTGATCACCTCTTCTACCTCTTTTCCATGAGAAGAGGCAAAGCTCACATGATCGAGAGGATGCCAATCTTTTGTAGCTACAATTACCTCAAAAGGATAGCGTATAATTCTATTAAGATTAGGGAGAATTTTTTCAGCCTCTTTGACAGCTAAAGCTCCATGCGGAAAAAAATCGTTCTGAACATCGATAATCAGCAAAGCTGTCATAAATTATTCCTCTTTTATACCTTTTTTAGTAAAGAGAGAGTCCTGACAAATTTGGTGGCGTATGTGATTAACTACTTGACTTTTGTATGCATATAAAGATTTCTCCATGCCCACCAGGTAAGGGCAAGGGTGTTTTAAAAGCTTAGAATGTTTAGGAAACTTTTCCAGTTCTTGAAGAGTGCTTTCACGAATTTTCGCTAGCTTAGGCAATTGATATACACATTTTCCTTGGCGGAAAATAGGCACTAGCAGTTCTTCGCTTTGCAATCCTTTTTTTAGAGCAATTTGTTCAGTCGAATCCTTAAGGTTAATAAGACAAGGTTCAGGGCTCACGGGCATATTAATATCATAAATCATGTCAGCAATAGGAGAAGAACTAGTATTGCGAAAACGGCGCACTTGCAAAATCCCAGGATTAGAAATTTTTATCATCTGTTCGGATAATTTTAATTTATATTTCCAAGGCCCCTCAGGATCGCGCAAAGCCGACAGCTTGTAAACACCATCTAGCGCTGGGTAATCGTAAGAAGTAACTAATTGGGTGCCTACTCCCCATACCCCTATTGGCGCCTTTTGATATTTAAGTTCACTAATTTGGGTTTCATCTAATTCATTACTTGCTACAATGACTGCCTGAGAAAAACCGGCTTCATCTAACATCTTTCGGCTCGTATGACTTAAATAAGCTAAATCTCCTGAATCTAGGCGTATACCATGGAAGGTTTTACCTTGGCTTTTTAGCCACTGGCCTACTTGTATAGCTTTTTTTACTCCTTCAAGGCTATCATAAGTATCTACAAGAAAGAGGCTATTAGCGGGCATACTTTGGGCAAGAGTCTTAAAAGCTTCTAATTCATCATCAAATACCATTACCCAGCTATGCGAATGAGTGCCCTTAACCGGTATGCCAAATAATTTTCCTGCTAAAACATTTGAGGTTGCATCACATCCCCCTATATAAGCTGCTCGGCTAGCTGTAAGACTGCCATCGAAGCCTTGAGCTCGCCTTAAGCCAAATTCTAATATTGGGTCATTATGCGCGGCAACACGCATTCGAGCGGCCTTAGTTGCTACTAAAGTAGGAAAATTAATTAAATTTAGTAAGGGACTTTCTAAAATTTGACATTGAATTAAGGGGCCTTGAATGCGCAATAAAGGCTCATAGGGAAAAACAAGAGTACCTTCAGGTATTGCATCTAAATGGCAAGAAAACCTCATCTTAGATAAATATTCTAGAAAGTCACTTGGAAAAGCAGGTGCTCCCTCAGGATTTTCTAAGCTTGCTAAATAGCTGAGATCGCTAGAATCAAAATGAAAATTTTCTATAAAATTTATGGCGGCTTCAAGCCCTGCTGTAACAGTAAATCCCCCCTGAAATGGAGCACGGCGAAAAAACAGTTGAAATACGGCCTCTTTGCGCTCCAGGCCAGCTTTCCAATATCCATAAGACATAGATAGCTGATATAGATCTGTGAATAAGCCAACAGATTGATTATACGGTTGCAAACCTATTTTTCCTCCATTTAATGGGCTTTCAAATAAACAATTTTAGCATACAAATTTTAAGATGTTTTATTCTACCGTTAAAAATTAAAGCAAGATAAGATATTCTAGGATAAGTTGATTAATTAGGAAAAGTATGCATAAAAATTTTTACAGTTTTTTAATCTTCCTCTTTTGCAGCTATTTTTTTCAGTTAAATGGGCAAGAGCTTTATTTAAAAGATAAATTGAGAAAAGCAAACTCTGGGGATTATATTGTTACTTTGCAAAATAAAACTTATACTTTTTTACTTATCGACACTTTTGCCTCCCATGAAATTTCTTTAGAAGAGATTACGGTTCCTAGCCAAAGCATTCAATTAGAAGGATTTTCATGGAAAAAGTGGGCTGAACAAAATGCTCCTGGGCATACATCCTGGGTGCGATATGTGATTGATACTACTTCGGGGCATATATCTGAATATTTTTCTTATACAAAAAACGGATGGTATACCTTCCAGGAGGGAGAAAATTTTTTATCCACTTTATTAAATTTAAAACTTTATAATATTCCCCTTAAAGAACGGAGGAAAGTAGGGCCGCCTCCTCCTTCTCAAGCTAGCGATAGGAGACCTTACTGGCAACCTAAATTAATTTTCGAAGGAAAGATCATCCCAGGGATAAGTTTTGAAGCATGGCGCGCTTTTTGGCCGAAAGATGGTAGTGAACTATCGGGCAAAATCATTGAAATTTATTTACCCCAAGTAGCGGGTATTTATCCTTCTTATTTTCCTTATTGGTTACAAGTCAGCGGAATTATCGGGAAAGCCAAAATTCACATTATTGACAGCGGTAAAGGAGTGCATGGTAGAGGAGCTCCTGCCAAAGAGAGGCCGCTAAGGAAAGCTGGCTAAGTTATCAACAAAAACCAAGCATTTTCCACTTTTTATTTTTAGAATTTTTTTCTTGCCGACAATCTACCCGCACTTCTTCTTATTTCATTTATAATCAAACGCTTATTTATCTTTTCTTGTATTTTTTAGTCTGACATTTTTTCCAAAATTTTGTTGCAATTTTCGTTATAAGAAACTTTTTACACACACCTTTTAAACAAAATTTCCACAGAATTAGTCCTCCTAGCTCTCTATTTTTAGGGCATAAAGCGTACAAAAAGCATACAAAAAAAAGAAGTTTAGGCGCTGCTCGCAAAATTTAGAAGCCTTCTTATTTTTATATTTGCTTTTGGTGAGCATTTTATTTACGATGCTAATCTTTAAAAAATTAGGGATTCCATGAAAATTTATACTCTTAGCAAATCCCGCTCCATTCTTGTAGCCGGCTGTAAAAGCTACAAAAGAAAACATAAGGTCTTATCGTTAGAGCAAAAAGCTACCCTAGAAAACCTTTTAGAGAATTTGGATCAAGCCCTTCTTCAAAAAAATAAAGAAGAAGCTAGTAAGCTGGCACATATCCTAGAAACGTATAACCAAGTAACTTTAAAAAAATCCCTATTTGAATACCTCCGAGAATTTAGTGTAGTTATCCTCGTCGCCTTATTGATGGCCACCCTTTTACGCCAGCTAGTATTTGAAGCCTATGAAATACCCACAGGTTCGATGCGACCTACTTTTCGAGAACAAGATAACGTGTTAGTTAGCAAAACAAGTTTTGGTATTAACACCCCTTTTACGACAGGTCATCTCTATTTTGATCCTTCTCTTGTACAAAGAACCGGGATCGTAATTTTTTCAGGGGATAATATTGATTTGCCGGACACTGACTCTCACTACCTATGGCTTTTTCCTTATAAAAAACGCTATATTAAACGCTGTATGGCTAAGCCTGGAGATACGGTTTATTTTTATGGCGGTAAGATTTACGGAATGGATAAGAATAAAACAGATCAGGTAGAGCTACGTAATAGCCCTTGGATAAAAGATTTAAGCTATATTCCTTTTTTTTACTTAGAAGGTTTAGTGACGCGTCCGAAAAAAAATCAGTTTGTTTTTAATCAAATGCACCAATCCATCGGTCGTATGACTATCGTCCCTTCCAATCAGGTAATTGGCGAAATATACAATGGCAAAGAATGGATTAAAGATGAGCCCCTTGCTTCAGGAATCCCTCATCAGGAGATCAAGACCTATAGTGATTTTTGGGGATTTCGCAATTTTGCGCTCTCTCGTCTTCTAAATCAGCAGCAGCTAACGGATCACAAGTTGTTTAATAAAGATGAAGTTAGCCAAGGTCTCCTTTATTTAGAAATGCGGCATACGCCTTGCCTTAATTACCCGGAAACGCTTTTCCAACAAAGTCGCTTGGGTATTAAGCCACTGGTTGGTGCTTTTACAACAATCATTCCTTTATCTCAAAAACATATCGATGTCTTAATGAACACTATGTATACGGCTCGTTTTGTCGTGCGGGAAGGACGCGCTACACGCTATAGCTACAATTCTTCTAGCTTAGCTAAGGATAGCCCTTTAATGCCGACAATCCCTAACGGCACTTATGAGTTCTACAATGGTATTGCCTATCAAATAGGCCTTGCAAGCCTGGCTTGGGAACTTCCTAGAAACCACCCTATTTACAGTCGTGATCCTGCTCATGTTCAGCTACTATACAATCTTGGCATGGAAATGAGCACTCATTATGAACCTACAGCTGCTAACCCATTTTTATATCCTGCCCGTTATGCCTATTTTAGGGACGGAGCATTATGCACCTTAGGGGCGCCCATTTTTATGCCAGAAGATCCTTACCTTCTTGCCTTTAACAAAAATGAGAAAGTGCGCGAACAAAGAGCTTCAAAAGCTGCACCCTATATTGCTTTCAAGGATCATGGAGCTCCTTTAAAAGAAGATGGCTCCTTAGATAAAGATTTTATTGAAACTTTTGGCCTAAAAATTCCTGAAGGATACTATCTAACTTTAGGAGACAATCATGCCATGAGCGCCGATAGCCGCGTTTTTGGCTTTGTACCAGAAGCTAATTTACAAGGCGCTCCTGATTGGATTATATGGCCGCCAGGGCCTCGGTGGGGTACCCCTCCTCAAAAGCCCTATCCTTGGTTCAATACTCCTCGTTTGATCGTGTGGACAGTTCTTAGCCTAATTAGTATCATATGGTATATGCTACGCTCCTATCGCTTGAAGAGATCTCTCTTTAAAAGATTATGAAAAAAATTAAGCTGTTTTTTAATAATACGTTCTTGAACCACCTTTTATCAGGTATATGATTACATAAAGAGTTGCTCGCAAGCACATTATTTTTAAACGATGTAATATGCTTAAAAAACTTAATCGACCTATTAACCCTCTGGAAGCTGTCTTTCTACTTAACGATAAAGGCTTTATAAAGTAGGGGATTGCATAAGAAGTAGCTTAAAAGCATATAATTAGAAGAGCTTCTTGCCGCTTCTGGCTGCCTATGCATATTAGAGCTACTTATGGACTACCCTCGAAACGAAAAATTTAAAAGATAAGATGCAAATATCCTTTAAACAGCCAAAAAATGCATATTGGTTTTTTAATTTAGCAAGCTCTCCAGCTAGCTTAAAAAGCAACCGATATTTCTTGATCTTTTTAAATAAAGCCTAGGATTTAATGAATATCCATTAAGCTAGGGTTTAGGAAAGCTAAAGATTCAAATTTATATCCTGCGCTTAATGTAGTGTTTGGTTTTTTCTATAAAACCCTCCCAATGAATTTTTCCTTCAACAATTCTTAAAGTCATCTTTAACCAACCGATTGGCTGGCCAGCTAGAGCTAATTCATCAAGTTTTACCCTATCTTTCTCCGTGCATAAGATCCACTCCGCTCCCTTTGCCTTAGCTCTTTCACAAAATTGGATTAAGCTTTCAGTAGTAAAAGTTAAATGATCTAGCATAAATTCGGTATCCACAGGCTCTGCTCCTAATTGCTTCACAGTTTGATAAAAATAATCAGGATGAGCGATTGCACAAAAGATTCCGACCTTTTTTCCTACTAGCTCCGCTAATGGCTGTCCCTGTAAATCCAATACCTCTGCAACTTCCATTTTCGTGGCTATTAAAGGAGCTTCTGAGAACTTACGAATCTCTTTTGCTATTAACTGAAACTGCTCTTTATCTTGTAGATGATTAAGAACAATCAAATCTGCACGGGAAAGAGAAGAAACAGCTTCGCGCAGGAAGCCACGGGGTAGAAAGTACCCCTGGCCAAAAGGATCTAAAGCATTAATGACTACAATCTCATAATCGCGAGCTAATTTACGATGCTGCATACCATCATCTAGTAGAATTAGCTGGGCTCCTGCCCTAACCGCCATTCTGGAGGATTGCTGACGGTTTTTACCAACAATGATATGAGCTTTTGGTAAATTCTGAGCTAAAAGGTAAGGTTCATCCCCACAATAAGCTGCAGGATGTACAGGTCCGTTGCCATAACTTAAAATCACAGGTAAAGGAAGATGCTCGGCTTTAGAACGATAACCTCGCGATAAAATAGCAATAGTAAAATCATTGGAAAAAGCTTGTGCCACCATCAAGGTAACGGGGGTCTTACCAGTCCCTCCCACCACAATATTGCCAATGCTAATTACCACGGGCACAGGAGCATGATACTGCTTACAACAACCTTGATCAAACGCCCAATTGCGGCCAGCTATGATCAGTTGGTAAATCCAGCTAAGAAATCTAAGTAAAGTTTTAGCTATAAAAGCCAAAGCCCCTTGCTTTTTACCTTGAATAAGATCAACCAAATAGCGCTCTAGCTTTTTTAACATACAAGTTTAAATCATAAATTATAGGGTTATGAAGAGCCAATACTTTTATTTACCTAAAGCGGATGCTGAAGAATAAAAAAGCCTATTTTCTACCAATTCAATGATGATATGGATAGCTGCCATGTGTGCCTCTTGAATTCTATCAGAGGTTTCAAATCCATCAATAATTATTTCTAAATCTGCAATACCTTTTAACCGCCCGCCGGTCTTTCCTAAGAAGGCGATTATTTGCATTTGATAGAGGCGAGCTGCTTCAAAAGCTTTAACAATATTCAAAGAATTTCCGCTAGTGGTCAAGCCAACAAATATATCGCCAGGCTTTCCCAACGCCTCTATCCCCCGAGAAAAAATATTTTCATAACCTAAATCATTTCCCACGCAAGTAAGATGACCAGGCTCTGACAAAACAAGAGCTGGCAAAGCAGGTCGTGTCTGCCGAAAAACTCCTGTAAGCTCCTCTGCAAAATGTGCGGCATCACATAAACTACCACCATTTCCGGCAATAATCAGTTTATTTCCCCGACTAAAGCACTCGGCAATTAAAGAAGCTGCCTGCTGCAGGAAAGCTTGATTATGAGGTAATAAAAGCTTTTCAACTGCCTGGATGCTTTGCCGGATGGCCGTAAGGACCTTAGAATTAGACATTATTTTTCTCAATTTTTAATAACATTCATCAAATGCTAGCAAGCTTGCCTATTTCAAATCAAGAAAGGAAAAAGTAGCTCTGCAGCTGCTGTAAATGAAAATTTTAATATCATAACAATCTGAGGAGAGTTGATTCTTAAGCAAAGGTTTTCTCGACGCTTGTTGCTGCCTATTGTTTTTATATTAAATCACACCTGTAAAATCAGCGGGTTAACTTTCATTTTAAAATTTTTATATCAATAAGCCTCAGAAGTTATTAGCCGTGTATATATGCTATCGACAAATTAGGGAACAAGAAAGGTGGCAAAAAATTTCACGAAGCATTTTTTAGAAGAGCTAAATTGAATAAAGAAAAGGTTTAACACCCCACCGAATGAAGATTTTAGCTTCCACACGCAAGACTTGTTATTTTTTTTTAAGATAAATTTCCTTGGGCTATTTTAAGATCCTAGGGAGGCCTTTATTTGAAGGATCGGGATCGAAAAAGAAAATCATTCGACCAAATTAACCTCTATTGAACCATGCCATGGTATCAGCAAATAGGGAGACATCCTTGGCTCAAAAATCTTAAGTTTGTATACCGGCTCCTCTAAAACCTGCCCCGCTCTACTTACAAAGTGACACTATAAAGTAAAGGATGGGATTACATAAGAAGCAGCTTAAAAACATGTAAATAAGGCTTCTTGGTCGGTAGGATTGCACTTTCATTAACACTATTTAAGATAAAATAATCATAAGATAGCTTTAGCAATTGCAATAACCACATGCATGGCAATATCCACAAGGCGTTTCATCTTTAAAGTTTAAAAGGATATGCGAACTATTTTTGCTCAATATCGTAGATATAACGTCCATAATTAGGCAAATTAAACCTCCAAGGATAGGAATACTTTCACAAACTCCTCTTGCAATCCATTTAAAGCTTCGGATAGTTAGCGAATGTAAGTGTATAGTATTAAAAAAACGATACTCTTGGATCCCTTTATAAACTCGAAAAATCCCCATAGCAGTCCCAATAATAGGGATATAGCCTAAAACTTTAGAGGATCGTTTAGTAGTAAAACTCATTGGAAGCTTAGCGCCCGAAGGTAACAACTGGATCAGCTTGATTAAGGAGTAGCTTTCGGATTTCCAAGCAAACGGACACTCCATTTCTGACATTAAAGGCATGGGTTTTATCTCGGAGAACAGTGGGGATATTAGCTCTGTCTTCACTATTGGCTCTGTCTTTGGTAACAATGAAGATATTAGCTCTACCTTCGGCAAGGATTGAGTTATTGATGCTGTCTTTGTTAACAGTTGGGATATTAGCTCTGCATTCACTATCGGCTCTGTCTCTTGTAACAATGAAGATATCAGCTGTACCTTCGGCAAGGGTTGAGCTATTGATGCTGTCTCTGTTAACAGTTGGGATATTAGCTCTGCATTCGGTAAGCTTTGGGATATCAATTCTGCCTTTGGAAACGTTTGAAATACTAGGGGCCTATTTGCTAATGTTTGAGCCATTGGCTCTGTTATTGGTAACGTTTGAAATATCGGTTGTGTTGAGAAAATTGACATTTAATTACCTTAGTTAACCTTATTGAATAAATAATAACTATATCTACCACAAATAATAATAGCCAGCAATTTAATTTTCAAGCCAAACAAAATATTTATTAAAATCTCTTAAAGATGTATTAGTGCTAGCACCTGTGTTTTATCCTCTGTAGGGGGCTCTAACGCAGAAGAGAAGATAGGCTCTCCCCCTCCCATCCTTCCTCTACAATTGCTTTTTTTCCATTAACCTCCTTGTAAATCCCTAGATTATATGTTGTAAAAGAAGATGCCTTTGTAAGTTAATGTGAATGATATCACCGTAAGAGCTTGTCCAAAGGCCACTATTCATGCTAAAAAGGCAATCAATTAATTTAGTTGTGGAAATGGCTGGCTATAAAATGCTATTCGAAAATAAAAGCATGCTAAAAAGAAAAAGCTATTCATCCATTTTTTTGAGAATAGATACACAAAAATTAGGTTTATGATAACCTTCGCTTAAATTCACAAAGGTATCCAATGATCGGAATTTTTTTTTCTGCACTCGCCGCCCTCTTTATACTTTTTGCTCCTTTTACGCCAGTTAGCCTGCCAAATGAAAATTTACTAGGCTGCCTCTTATTGATCATAGGAACGGCTTTCTTTGTCCTCTTTTGTTTGACAATGGCAGGCAGTTTAATACCTCTGCAAGAAGCTGGGCAAAATTCCACCCCCTATTTATTAAGCTTATTTAAGAAAGATAAATACCTTTTAGGTATTTATAGCTGGATAGTGCTCTTCGCTCTGTTAAGCTACATGCTTGCCTTAGATACCCTCTGGCTAAACTATCTGCAAAAGAGCCACCGATTAGCTCTCTGGGTTTTTAGCTTAGGAATCACCCTAGATATTTATTATACGCTTTTAAAAAGACTCATCACTTATTTAAATCCTTTGGAACAGGTGGTTTTATTCACCCAAATAGCCAAAGAAAGCATCCAAAATGATAGAAAATCAGAGCTTTGCGAAGCTGTGGAGGCACTTACCGAAACAGCTTTAATATCTACTCATAAAATGAATGCAACTGTTTGCAACCATGCTTTACAAGCCATGCCAAACATTATAAGAAACTTCCTATCTTCCTCTAAAAGGATAGCACATATGGCTACCGATAGTCGGGAGAAAAATTCAGATATGCACGATAAAACTAGCTATATATTGTATTATATCTTTGAACGTATCTCACTTATTAATGAAAAAGTTTTGGCAAAAAAGCTTGAGCAAGTAGCTGCTACCTTAGTAACAGTATGGGGAAAAATAATTCTTCATTGTGCAAGATTTGATTTAACCTTGGCCAGCTATCCTCTCCGCCTTCTAAGCTGCCATGCGAAGGCAGCGATAAACCAGGGCTTACCTGATATTGGTGTTAGAGCCAGCCTGACCCTTCTAGAAATAAGTAGGACTATCTTAGAAGAGATTGAATACACCTCTTTGGATTTAAAAGATCCCTTTTTTAGCCTTATCAATGGATTGGAAGAAATTACTCAATCTACTTTCCTTCAAGATAAAAGCATTAACGTGAAGATTCTTATGCAGCCTTTTCAAGATTTGAAAGATTTATTTAAAAATCCTAAAGTAGCCACCCACCAAGATACCTCTCTTATTATAAAAAACATTGACCGCGTGTTAGGAGAATATGAAGCATTAGAGCTCGTCATGAAAACCATTCCGCCACTTCCAGACATTTCAGAAGAGAAAAGTAAAATTTAAGATTTTAGGTTTATCTAGGTACCCTTCCGCCCATCTTGTCTGCAATCTATAGTTTTTTCTTCTTAAAGCTGATTATGCTGCTTGGTTACAAAAGCTTAAGCATCTCTTCGGGCAAGGTTGCATGTAGGGTAATAGACCTTCCTAAAGTAGGATGAGGAAACATTAACTCCGCGTGATGTAAAGCAATACCTGGAGAAAAACAAGGCTTTTGACTTCCATACTTAGCATCCCCTACAATAGGTTTTCCGATGGCAGCTAGCTGAGCACGAATTTGATGGTAGCGGCCCGTCTCCAAAACAACCTCCACTAAAGAAGCCTGGTTAGTATGCTTAAGAACTTGATAATGTAAGCGACATAATTTTGCACCAAGTCTATTGCTCGAAACTACTAGACTTTGATAGTCATCATGCAAAAGGTAATGCTCTAAAGTATCTACCGGCTTTTCAGGAAGGCCTTCGACAATTGCCAAATATACTTTGCGAAATTGTTGCTGGCGTAGTGCAGCATTTAAGCGGCTAAGAGCTTTACTCGTGCGTGCAAAAACTACAATGCCGCTTACAGATTTATCTAAACGATGGACAGCTTCTAAAAATATATTGCCCGGCTTATTATAAGTTTTTTTAAGCCAGACTTTACAAATGTCTTCTAAATTTTTTTGCTGAGTACCACTAGGTTGCGTTAAAATTCCTGCAGGCTTGCAAACAACAAAAAGATGATTATCTTCATAAAGAATTTGGGGGTCCATATGACTTACCCTTGTCGTTGACGTAAAGCTTCATATAAAAGTAAGGTAGTGGCCATAGCTACATTCAGAGAATCGGCTACCCCAAGCATAGGAATTTTTACCTGGATATTAGCCTGCTGCATCCACGCCTCTGATAGACCTAGCTGCTCGGTGCCAACAGCAATAGCTACCGGTTGTTTTAAGTCGGCTTGTGTATATTCTAACTTAGCGCTAGGAGTAGCAGCAACAATAGAGATGTTATGCTTTTTTAACCAATGAATGGTTTCATGGCCTTTGCTTTCTATCACGGGGACAGTAAACAAAGTCCCTACGCTAGCACGTACTACATTAGGATTATAAATATCTGTACATTTATCGCAAACAATCAAGGCATCGAGATGAACAGCATCGGATGAACGTAAAATGGTACCTAGATTACCAGGCTTTTCAATAGCTTCTGCCACCACTAAAAGAGGAGAATGAGCATTTTTTTTAATCAAGCTTGATAACTGATCTAGCCCTCGCCGCTGTTGAGCAGCGATAGCAATTAATCCGTCGGGACGATCACGATACGACATTTTCCGAAAAATATTTTCCCAGCAATGAAAAAGCTGAGCTCCTTTACTACTTAAAGAGTCGATCAAAGGCTTTTCATTTTCTCCTAAAAACAGTTCCTGGCAATAAAAAAGACTATCAATTTTATATCCCGCTTCATGAGCACGTAAAATTTCTCGATATCCCTCAATAATGAATTGCGCGGACTTATCACGTACCCGGCGCTCACGAAGGCCAATCACTTGCTTAACACGAGCGTTTTGTAAGCTGGTTAACGTAAGGACTTTACTCTGCATATTGCCACCTTGCAAAAGTTCCACTAGGAATAGGAAAGGTTTCGGCACAGCCTTCTAATAACATCTCTCCTTCATCAATCGTTCCGGAAAGTCCTTCTAAGTTTTGATGGAGAAGATGCTTCATAACTAAAGGAGAAAAGCCGGGAGTATGGCAAGAGAACAAGATGAACAAGGGTTTGGGGGTGAGCAGCTCTCGGCAACTTCTTAAGAGCTTGTTGATTTCCTCCTCAATTTTAAAAACCTCTCCATTAGCCCCTCTGCCGAAGCTAGGAGGATCGAGAATAATGGCATCATAGCGGGACCCGCGTCTTAATTCCCGTCCCAAAAACTTGAAAACATCATCAATAATCCAACGAATAGGAGTCTTTTCAAGTTGATTTAAAGCAGCATTTTCACGGGCCCAGGCTACCATTCCTTTGGAAGCATCTAAATGGCACACTTCTGCTCCAGCCTGCGCAGCTGCAAGAGTTGAGCCACCTGAGTAGGCAAATAAATTTAACACACGCTTACCTTTAATACCCCTGCTTTGAATCCACTTCCAAAAAGCTTTTTGCTCAGGAAAAATCCCTAGATGGCCAAAATCTGTTGGAGAGATTTTGAAAACTATATCTGCCACTTTGATCTGCCACACATCTGGGAGCTTTTCTTTCCGAAAAGTCCATTTGTTTTGTCCTTCTCGAGAAAAAAAAGCATGGGCATTATCCCAGCTTTCTTGAGAAAGACGTGGCTCCCATACTGCTTGTGAGCATGGCCTTGATATTGTATAAGGACCAAATTGTTCTAATTTGTAACCGTTTCCACTATCTATTAAATAATAAGTATTCATGCAATTTTTCATAGGTGCTAATATACACTATCAAGCAATAAATTATCTATAGTAGCCTCTACTTTTTATCGGTTTAAAAAGCTTCTTTTTTCATTGATCGTTACCCCTCTGCCAGCTTAAGAAAGCTTATTTTAAGCGCTGGCTATTTAGCAAAAGACCTTCTCAGCCTAGCCTTTAAAAAGCTGGCTTTTATCCGGCTTTTTTATTCAGGGGATTTTCGTAGGGGAAGGAAGTTGGACCTGCAAACCTCTGCTTTCTAGCTGGGGATGTTGATTGATCCAGGAAAAACATTCTTTTCCTATGCGCATAGGCACGTTTATCAATTTTTCTTTAACTAAGAAAGGGGTGGGGACCGTATATTTTCTTTGCCATTGTTGAATCAATCGAAACAAAGCTGTATTAGTATAAGCCTCTCCTACTTTATAGATGGCATGTGTTTGAGGATCTTGATAAAGTTGGGGATATGAAAACTGCAGCCCCCATGAAACCGGCTCTTTTCCTAACACCATCGAACGGAATTTATTATCAGCTACCGAATAATCGAGGGTATGCAGCTGCAGCTGCACGACTGGCTTTGCAATGCGTATGAGCTGGCGATCGTTGCCTATTGACAAAGCATATAAATAATCTGCAGAAAAAGTCAGCACAGAAGTAAAGAAGGAACGAAAGTGCTCCATTTCATGAGTTTGCCTACTTTTAAGTAAGTGAAGGTAATGATTATAATTAGACAGAAAAACTTCATGAGAAATTTGTCCTTCTCCACTTTCTTCTACCCTTCCTATGGAAAAAATTTTAAAATCTCCTAGAGCTTGAAAAAGAGCCTGTATTTCAGCTTCCTCAATCAGCATAGCTACAGAAAGCCATTTAGAGGCTTGATAAGGCTCAGGACTAGATTTTACACTAAGCATAGCATCAGGTTATAGGGTGGATTTTTTCTCTTTCAAAAAGTGAGCTAATTAATAGCCAGGCTACGCCTACTGTAATGCAGGAGTCGGCTACGTTAAAGACAGGAAAATCATACCCCCAGAAAACGAAATGAAACATATCTATCACATGCCCATAGACAAAGGTATCGATAACATTTCCTGCCGCCCCTACGACAATTAATAGAAGAGGTAGCCGCCAGCTTTTATTTCGATTATAAAAAAGAGAATAACCTATCAATCCCCCAATCATGAAGAGGCGCAAGACTAGCAAAAAGTCTTTTAGCTCAGCAAACATTCCCCAGGCAGCGCCATGGTTAATGGCATGAGTGATAGAAAATTCAATTCCTAGGAAGTCTTTAAATAGTCCTATTCCTCCATAAGGATACCATAGCAACAAATGATTGGAAATAGGTAAGTAGTAATAAGTAAGGTATTTTGTAACGATGTCTACCATCAAAGCACTACATCCAATGAAAGCTAGCATCTGCCATGATAAACAAATGGTAAAATACTTAATCATGCTCAAATTAAACCTTTCTCCAGCTGCTCCTGCGCTTTTACAGTCATAGTAGCATAAGGAACCGCTTCTAGACGAGCTAACGGTATCTCTTCGCCAGTAAGATCGCAAATTCCATAAGTGTTTTCATCAATTTTTTCCAATGCTCTTTCGATTTGTCGAAGAATATGGTATTCTCGGCTAGTTACTTCAAGGCTAATGGTTCTGTCAAAATCATCCGTACCTTGATCTGCTTGATGCTGAGAATAACCTGTAGCTTCATCAGGAGTTTTAACCTCAGCAGTCGAACCTTTCAAGATATGGGTTAGCTGAGCGCGCATCTCCTCTAGCTTCTTTTTGAAATGGGCGACATCATTTTTCTTTAATCCCATAGGGACCTCCTTTTAAAATATAACTATTTAATTTTTTAGAATTTCCGTTAAAGGCTTTCTCGCCGAACAAGCCTGGGAACTTTTATTTAAACTTTCTTTAGGTTGAATGGTTTTAATTGCTTGCATAAGTTCTTCAATATCTTTAAATCGCTTATATACACAAGCAAATCGAATATAAGCAATCTCATCTAATGCTTGTAAATGCTTCATGGCTATTTCGCCAAGTTCCTTAGTACTCACGACATGCACCTGACGTTGCGAGAGTTCCTCACTAATTTCAGCAGCCAAAGCAATGACATGATCATGACTAATAGTGGTATGACGGCATGCCGCCTCTAAACCATTCACGAGTTTTTGCTGTTGAAAATCTTCGTAATGCCCATCACGTTTATGCACTTGTACCGTGAGTTCTACTGTCTCAAAAGTAGTAAACCTTCTTAAGCATCCTAAGCATTCCCTTCTACGCCGAATAGCATTTAGTTCAGCAGCATCGCGCGAATCGATAACCTTAAGCTCACGATGATGGCAAAAAGGACATTTCATTAAACACTCTTTTGTTACAGTTGAGCGTTCATATACAAGTTTTTTAACTCACATTGCAAGCATAAAATAGTATATGTTGAAGCAAATTTTAATCTGTATTTACCGACCGTCTTAAGGGTCTTTAAAAAACACACATTTTACTCAACTTTTAGAGTATAAGTATACATTTTTATTCAATCCTTCCTTACATTTATTCTATATCCTTTTTCTGTCTCTCAACCGCCCTACATTTATCTTTTGATTTGCTCATGAAAGAATTAATAAGACTGCTTTCCAAAAGTTTAAAAAATGAATTAAATTTTAAAAGTTTTGAGAAAGAGCCATTTGTAGGATATGTTAAGCCAGGTAACTTCCTTGGTAAGAGTCTTCCCCTTCATTTCGCTCTTCTAATCATCTTTACTTTATAAATATTTAAGATAAAAGCAAGGGTTTATAAGATGGAAGACTTAATAAAGCCGAAAAAGATTTAAACACAGCTACAACTTAAAAAAAACCATCCTTCCAAACTCTTAATTTATCATCAGAAGCCAGCAGCCAAGCAAGAGCCATTTAAGATAAGAAACTTTATAGCCATAAGGCTTCCCAATTTATCTAAAAACCTGTTACTTATTAGATGATTACTCCTCCAAGCTGTTCCTCCATTTGCTGGGCGTCCCTTTCAATACTTCTTAAAAGATGAGCTTAAAAAGCATGCAATAAATTTGGATGCAATAGCATTCATTGAGGCTTGCCGCCACCTTTGATTTTTTAACAATAACTAAAAAACCTGATAAAGAGCATGAAAGAGTATGGCTAAGCTTATAGAAAGCTATCCTCTCTTCTTTGGACTTGCTTTGGCTTTTCGTGCAAACTAAGCTTTGACCTTCAGAAGCTACCACAAGCTCCCTTGCAAGCCAGGAAGAGAAATGAGTATATCTGTAATCTTATAACCTGCTAGAGAAGGAATCTACAAAGCTGAATAAGCTAGTCTAAAAGAGTAAAAAATTAATTTAATTCTCTGTTTTTTTTTATTTATAAATGGCTTAAGAAGCTAATGAGAAAAGGGTACAGAGGCAGAAGTATAATATTTAAGACCGTTTAATCCATGCTTATCATATTTTTTGGCTCTAGGCTCGCTTAAAAAGCAGGCTTATATGCATATTTAAACAAGCAAATTTTAACGTCTGTAAAAAAAATCACTTTTTTTTGTTTAAACTTAAGTCCTTAACTTTAAGTGTTTAACACTCTAATTTTTTCTTTTTTTGGCTTTTTGCTTCGCGAAGATGAAATTCCTGCTTGTCATCAAATTCTTATCTTTTCATAATCCAAGTCATAAGGTGATACTACAAGCTCTATTCTATTATAACGAATATGAGAACTGAAAATTACACCTGGAAACCCTCACAATCGAACTTTCAAATTAGCAAGCGTTCTAGCAAGCACTCAACATCTCTTATCACCTGTCAGTGTCCTTTTACTAACATATGAAGGAGGTTATTATGCCTACTAGAAAATCGTCTGGAGCGACTCGCCAAGAAGCAGGCCAAAAAGGAGCTGAAGCTCGTTCAGGTAGAAGTTCTTCTGATCGTGGTGGACGCGGTGGCCGTAGCCATCAAGAGCCTATGAGCCGCCAAGAAGCAGGCCAAAGAGGCGGCAGAGCTGTCTCGGAAAAATATGGGCCAGAGTTTTACCAAGAAATTGGACATAAAGGTGGCCAAGCTGTAGCTTCCAAATACGGCCCTGACTTTTATCGCGACATTGGCCACAGAGGAGGAGAAAAGGTAGCTTCCGAACGTGGACATGAGTTCTATCAAGATATTGGTCATCGAGGCGGACAAAGGGTCGCCGAAGAGTATGGTCCTGACTTTTATCGCGACATTGGCCGAAAAGGTGGCCGTGCCGTCGCTTCCAAATACGGTCCTGACTTTTATCGTGAAATTGGCCACAAAGGAGGAGAAAAAGTAGCTTCCGAACGTAGACATGAATTCTATCAAGATATTGGTCATAAAGGCGGACAGAGGGTCGCCGAAGAGTATGGCCCTGACTTTTATCGCGAAATTGGCCGAAAAGGTGGCCGTGCCGTCGCTTCTAAATATGGTCCTGACTTTTATCGTGAAATTGGCCACAAAGGAGGAGAAAAAGTAGCTTCCGAACGTGGACATGAATTCTATCAAGATATTGGTCATAAAGGCGGACAAAGGGTCGCTGAAGAGTATGGCCCTGATTTTTATCGCGAAATTGGCCGAAAAGGCGGCCGTGCCGTCTCTTCTAAATATGGTCCTGACTTTTATCGTGAAATTGGCCACAAAGGAGGAGAAAAGGTAGCCTCCGAACGTGGACCTGAATTCTATCATGATATTGGTCATAAAGGCGGACAAAGGGTCGCCGAAGAGTATGGCCCTGACTTTTATCGCGAAATTGGCCGAAAAGGTGGTCGTGCCGTCTCTTCTAAATATGGTCCTGAATATTATCGTGAAATTGGCAGCAAAGGAGGCCATGCACGTGGGGGCTATGAGGAAGGCCATGAATCTGATGAAGATTATGAAGAGGAGGATGAAGGTTATAGAGGCCACCGAGGTGAAAGCCATGGTCGCTATCAAAGAGCTGGCTCTCACGGCGAGGAATCTCATCAAGGCTATGAAACCGATGAGGATTATGAAGACGAAGATGAAGGCTATAGAGGCCACGGTGGTGAAAGCCATGGTCGCTATCAAAGTGGCCATCACGGCGAGGAATCTCATCCAGGCTATGAATCCGATGAGGATTACGAAGAGGAAGATGAAGGTTATAGAAGCCAAAGGGGTGCAAGCCATGGCTATAGCCAAAGAGGTCAGCACCAAGGTGCTGAAGCGCATCACGACGAAAGTGATGAAGAGGAAGGCGAGGAAGAGTATAGCCACCAAGGTAGTGGCAAGATGAGCCGCCAGGAAGCCGGTCGTAAAGGCGGCTTAGCTACAGCCTCTCATCGTTCTCGCGAAGAGTATAGGGAAATGGGCCGTAAAGGCGGCCTAGCTCGCCGAGAAAATAGATAATAAAACTATTTACTTTCTCAAAAAGCCGCAGAAGGGGTTGTGTTTAACAACCCCTTCTCTTTTCCTTTAGAAAGTATTGAGTGTATCGATCATTGCTCGCAAGATTCCAAAATCGCGATGGGTATGCTGAAAAACCAGACGCGGTAAACTTAAGTGATCTATTTCCTGGGGTAATGGCCCGCTTTTCTCCATCTTGCCTTCGGCCACCAGAACTTGATAATGCTTATTTAGATGCTCTACTTGCCGATCTGTTAGCTCCCTATTTAGACGTATGACAAGCTGTGAACCTACATAACGACAAGAATGATAATGACGGTAAAACTGTTGAACATGTAAAACGGCATCTTCAACCGAGCGAGCAATGTAAAAAAGATTAAGATCTTCAGGGCTAATCCAGCCATTAGCTAACAAATGCTTATCGATATTCATTTTCCAATGGGGCCAATAGACTCCATTTTTACTTTCAACTAGGACTAAAGGCATTAAATTTGCTTTTCCTGTTTGCATAAGCGTTAGCAATTCAAACAATTCGTCCATTGTCCCAAATCCCCCAGGAAAAACAGCTACTGCATCTGAATGAGTTAGGAACATTAATTTGCGTATGAAGAAATAACGAAAAACGATTAATTTAGGATCGCCTGCAATAACAGTATTAGTGGGTGCCTCAAAAGGCAGGCGAATAGAAAGACCAAAGCTTGACTTTTTCTGAGAACCTTCTAAGCCTGCTTTCATAATTCCATCAGCTCCTCCTGTAATGCACATCCAGCCTAGTTCTGCAATTTGATTGCTAAAGCTTTTGGCTGCAAAATAATCAGGATGATTTTCGGGGGTGCGTGCTGATCCAAAAATACTGATACAACGCGACTGCTTAAATTTACTAAAGATGCGATAAGCATACCGCATCTCCTTTAAGGAGCGATTAATAAGTTTTAATTGCCCGGTATCATTATTCTCGATAAGTAGCTTAAGGCTCGTTTCAATCATCTGCGTGACAAGCTCTGCTTCGAACGTATCAGAAGATTTTCCACACATTTCTATAAGATTTTTAATCGCCAGCTGAGCCTTCTCACCCTTAAGCTCTATCATAAACCTCACTCCTTTTTTTTGAGTGACAAACCTATTCTTTTTTGAGCAGAAAGCCCATCCAATATCAAGCTAATAGCCGTAAAAGAAAATAGCCATGCATAGCAAAATAAGCATTTATGAATCTACAGCAAATATGGCAATCTGCTAAAGAAGCAGGAAAAATATTTGCCTATTTTACAGCTAGCTGCTTGCTTTTTCTTCCCTACTTAAGCACTATAGATAATTAAACGCTCGATAAAATGTTTTATGATTTTCTTACTACCTTTGCTACTCCTTCTTTTCATTTTAATTATTGGCTGGTCAATAAAAAATGGTATCGGTCCTATGCCTACCTCTCCTCCTGTAAAACAGATCTTGATGGACAATCTGCCATTGCAGGAAAAAGGCCTTATTTATGAACTAGGCGCAGGATGGGGAACTTTAGCATTCCCGCTTGCTCACAAATATCCTCAATGTACGGTTCTAGCTTACGAAAGCTCTCCTATCCCTTATTTCTTTTGCCTAATGCGCCATTTCTTTTCGCGCTCACCTCATTTACATCTTCGCTATCATGATTTTTTTAAAGCTAACCTTATGGATGCTAAGATGATTATCTGCTATCTATATCCTCTAGCCATGCAAAAATTAAAAAGTAAATTTGAAAAAGAATTACCTCAAGGGGCATGGGTAGTCACCCATACCTTCGCTGTTCCTTCTTGGAAGGCTGAACAAATTATAGAGGTTGCCGATCTTTATTCTACTAAAATCTATATTTATAGGCGGCCTTGATTCATTTTGCTCGTTTCTCTAGCCTAACAAAAAAACTTTTTAGAGCACGCTGAAGATAAATCTTCAGAGATACTTCTATTTACCTTAAATAAACAGGCCATTCTTTTGATAGCCAGCTATTTATAATAGATACAAGTAGCCTATGCTCTTCACAAAATAAATACCTAGCGGTCGGGACTTCTAAAGCATTTAGATTAACTCCGGCGGCTCCTTAACTAAAATAAGCCTCCGCTGAGTGAGGAGCCGGGAGTTTTTTAGGAGAGTATAAACTTTCAGCTCTTGCCAATTTCTGTTCTTAAAAATAAAAACACCTCTCTTGTTTCTCTATTACTTTGCAAACATTTCCTATTATTGTAGGCAAAAAGCACTCTTTTGCCGTAATGTATGTAAAAAATACCAAGCTCTTTTTTAAAGGCTAATCAAAAAACCTATGAATTTATATGCATAATGAATCCTCCAGCAATAGACACTCCTCTTTAATCCATTTTCTTAAACACTTGAGAGATGAGATCATTATCGCTTTTGAAAAATTGGAAAACAGTAAGCGTTTTACAAGGAAACCATGGCAACATCCCACAGGAGGAGGGGGCGAAATCTCTATTTTACGAGGAGAAGTTTTTGAAAAAGCAGCCGTTAACTGGTCGGGAGTCTATGGACCTCATTTTCCTATGAGCGAAAGCTCGGGGCCTTTCTTTGCTACAGGAGTAAGCTTGATTACTCACATGGTCAACCCGCATGCACCTACTGTCCATATGAACATTCGCTACATCGAAACGCAAGAAAAATCATGGTTTGGAGGAGGCTTTGATTTAACGCCCATGGGCTTTAGCTATGCTGAGGATACGGGGCATTTTCATCAAACAACTCAAGAGTTTCTAAACTCTATCGATCCTAGTCTATATCCTCTTTTTTCGCAAAATGCTCGCGAGTACTTTTATATTCCCCATCGTCATAAAGAACGTGGAGTGGGAGGCATTTTTTTTGACCATTATAACAGCGGCGATTACGAGAAAGATTTACACCTATGGCAAACGGTAGGCAAACAATTTTTAGCAGCTATCCTTCCTATCTACATAAAACGCGTATCTCTTCCTTATTCTGTTGAAGAAAAAGAAAAGCAGCTAGAAGCTCGCGCTCATTATGTGGAATTTAATTTAATGTATGACCGAGGAACAAAATTCGGATTTCAATCGGGAGGCAATCCTGAGGCTATTTTATGCTCGCTTCCCCCTTTAGCCAAGTGGTAGCTTCGTTGCCACCCCTTAAGCCTATTTCTTTTTAGCCATGGCAGGTATTTTTTTCCTTAAGAGACTTAGAGATCGATAAAAAAGCTTAAGTTGCAAGATAAAGAAGAATATGCAAAAAATTTAATCTTTTGCCATCGCCTGGCCAGCAATCCAACCCGTTGTCCAAGCATTCTGAAAGTTAAAGCCCCCTGTGATTCCGTCAATATCTAGCACTTCGCCCGCAAAGAATAAGCCAGGGCATTTTTTACTTTCCATCGTTTTGAAATTAACTTCATCGAGATTCACTCCCCCGCAAGTCACAAACTCCTCTTTAAAAATTGTTTTCCCTTGAATGTTAAAAGTAGAGTTTTGTAACAATTCCAGCAATGCATTTAAATGAACTTTTGATAGATAAGAACAACGCATGTCACACGGGATTCCAGCCATAATAGTAAGCTTTTTCCATAGATTTTTTGGAAGAGCTACCGGACTGTCTGAAGAAATTAATTTGGCAGGATTTTTCACTTTATAATTACTTAAACATGCTGCTAGGGCCTCTTTATTCATCTCTGGCAGCCAGTTGGCTACTAAGGTAGCTTGATAATTCATACCATGCAAGATTCTTGCCCCCCAAGCTGACAGCTTTAATACTGCTGGCCCACTAAATCCCCAATGGGTAAGCAAGAGAGGACCTGTTTGCTTAAGATCTGTCTGCTGAATACGTAAGCCTACATTAGAAATCGACATGCCGGCAAGGTCTAGCAAGGGAGAAGTAGGAACATTAAAAGTAAATAATGAGGGCACAGGAGGCACAATCTGATGTCCTAAAGCGGTTAATAATTCATACATTTTAGGGCTACTGCCTGGAGCCAACAATAACTTTTTACACTCTACCCATGAGCCATTCGTAAGGTGAATAACAAACCCTGCCGCTTGGACCTCAATTTTTTCAACCCCACTCTCTGTACGAACCTCTACATGGGCAGCTTTGGCAGCACGCATTAAACAATCAATAATGGTAGCAGAATCATCAGTAAGAGGAAATAAGCGCCCATCCTCTTCTACTTTTAACTCCACGTGACGGTCTTTAAACCACTGAATAGTATCTCGAGGTTGAAAACGAGTGAAAGGACCTAGCAAAGCTTGGCTTCCGCGTGGATAATTTTTTACTAAAGCTACTGGGTCAAAGCATGCATGCGTGACATTACAGCGCCCACCCCCTGAAATGCGCACTTTAGATAAAAGCTGTCTATTCTTTTCTAAAAGAATCACTTTTTTGGCTATGCAAGCTTGAGCGCAGGCAATGGCTCCGAAAAAGCCTGCTGCTCCTCCACCTACTACCACGAGATAATCTTTCATAGGATTGGCATTTAAATCTTTAGGCATTTGAAAAGCTTATTATTATAGGCATATTTATATGAACAATTTGAAAAAAGATATAAGCCTAACCTACATGCTAGAAAATGCCATTTACAACTTAGCCAGCAAAGGCAATTTTTTATAAAGGAAGTTATTGCCTGCACCCTGCTCCAAGGTTGAAACTTACTTATGACCGACCAGTTTACACGAGCATTCATTTGTTTTTCAAGAAAGCCTAAAATTTAGGAAAAATTCTTGTTAACCTTTAATTGTAAAATATGAGCTTGAGCAGCTAACCAAGAAAAAGCTTTTTAAGCTAAAAGAAATGCGAGGGATAAAAGAGCAGAGGTAATTAAAAGAAGATAAACATTCCTATGGGTTAAAAAACTTTTACTTGTTATGTTTTTAAAAATGAACAGTTATCCGATATTGATAACATTTAAGTTTTTTTCTTACACTAATTAAACTTAAAAAACATTTCACAAGGCCCCCTTCATGCTCTTTACTTTAGAAAAAACGGTACAGCAATATATCAAGCTCGATTTTCCTTTGCACTCAAGGATCCATAAACTTAAAAGCTATAGCTCTTCCCACCTTCAATGTTATATTAAGCGAGACGACGAGCTTGGGCTCATGGGATCTAAAACAAGAAAATTTAGCTCATTAATGACCTTTTTGATTCATCAAAAAGCCAAGGCAGCCATTGTCATTGGAGGGATTAACTCAAATCATGTATTAGGTATTTCTCAGCTCTTGATTGAAAATCAAATACAGCCATTTCTTTTTCTATGCAGAAGCTATCAACAGAAGCTAAAAGGTAATGCTCTTCTCACCCAACTACTTGTGCCTAACGATCAAATTCATTGGATAGAAAGGCAAGATTGGCCAAAGGTCTATAAAGCTGCTTTGCACTTTGCAGATCTGCAGGGCCATCAAAGCATCTACATCATTCCTGAAGGAGGATGCATGCCAGAATCTTTTCCAGGAGCGCTTACACTTCCTATAGACATTCTTTATAATGAAGCTAAAGAACAGATCCATTTCGAGCATATCTTTGTGGATAGCGGAACAGGCCTTACTGCAATTGCCTTAATAGTAGGCCTGGCTTTTTTACAGCATTCAGCACATGTGCATGTGGTTTTAATGGCGGGCAAGGAAAATGAATTTTTAGATAATTTAAAACGTTATCACCTATATTTTGAAAAACTTGTTAAATCACCCTGTCGGATGCCTACGCATTTCTCTTTATGTCGCCCCCAACAAGCAAAATCTTTTGGGGCGACCTCGGCAAAAACCTTTAAAGACATTCATGAAATAGCTCGAGCAGAAGGAGTACTGTGTGATCCTATCTATAATGCCAAACTTTTTAAGGAAGCCCAACGGATCATTCAACAAAAAACCTTACAAGGAAAAGCTTTGGTGATACAGTCAGGCGGCACCCTCTCTTTACTAGGCTTTTTATAATTTTTAAAATTAAAGGAGATTAAGCTTTTTACTTTAAAATTTTTCTTATCCATTATTTTAGCTATGTTAAAAGGGCAGATTTAGAATTTCCCCTAAAATTATGCGTCCCTGCTGCTTCTCTCCTGCCCATCTTTTTCTTTAAATTAATAAGCATTCTTTATGATTAGCATATAATCAAATTGCTAGAAGCATAGAAATCACTCTCCATAGCCTCACCTAATCACATGAATGGCAAGAAAGTAGTAAAAAGGAAGAAACTCAAGGAAAAAATTGCTTTGCTGATAACAGATTTTTCTTCTCGAGAGCAAGGATAGGTGGAGTAAACTGATATACATTTAGATTGGCTTATCAATCCATATTCCTCTCCCCCTCTATTAAGTAGATGGCTTTAAAAGTAATAGGGTTGTAGCAGGATTAGGCAACGAGGATAATCAAATGCCTTTGTAGCAGCAGGAATTACCATCTCTCTTTCCCCTAGCTCTTTTATCTTTCTATGTTTAAGCTTTTAAAAAAGATTTGAAAAATAAAATATCATTATACAATATTGAAGCAATGATTACTTAAATTTTATTCCAAAGGAGCACAATTTTATGGAACCTACTAACGTAAATATTTGGGTCGTGCTGGTATGTACGATGATTAACAACTTTTTAGCCTCTGTTTGGTATTCGCGTAAAGTTTTAGGAGATGCTTGGGCCAAAGAACATGGTTTTGATGCAGAGCTTTTAAAACCAGCTCCTTGGCATTTTATAGGCGCTTTTCTGGTAGCTTTTACCTTATGCTTTGTCTTGAATATGTTCTTCCATAATTTTGCTATCAAAGGCATGGGAAATGGCATGGCTGTAGGCTTTCTCATCTGGCTAGGATTTATTGCCACGACGCATTTCTCTGGCGTCATATGGGCTAAGAAACCTTTTAAGGCTTATTTGATAGATTCCGGATATTTACTCTTGAATTTGATTTTGATTGGTGCAATCATGGGTACCTGGCAGTAATTTAGCAAATTAAAAATGCATGAGGTTGATTGTGGAAAATAAAACACTTACTTTAATCCTAGGAATAATAGCTATTTGTGGGCCTATAGATGCACACAGTGAAGAAGCAGTTTGTCGTAAATGTGAAAAAGTTCGGGAGTATAATGCAGCTCATCCTGAAAACAATTACTATTGGTATGACGATTACTTAAAAGAGAAAAAAGAAGAGAATCAGGGAGCTAAACCTCAAAAGGAATCTATCCCGAACTCTAAAGTATAGCGGACTTGGCCATAGCAATAGCTAGCTTAATTATAAGAGCGAGAAGTTTAAAAAAACTCTCTTCTATGAGATAAAAAAGCTTTTTAAAGTTAATCTAAAAAGCTTTTTTATCTATATTAATGTAAAAGATTATCGTTGATAAAAACGCTTTTTCACTTTTAAATTTATATGCAGTTTTAAGAACTTTTTCTTAAACACGCATGGCCCATAGAAAAAAAGGCCCCCTTTCAGAGGAGGGCACTTTGGCAAAAAAATTACCTTTCAGGTACAGCAGCCTCGGGTTCTAAATTAGGCAAAGACGGCTGATTTTCATGATTGAATAAAGCATTTTCTTCTTCTTTACTTTCTAAGGAAGAGGATGGCTGCTGGGGAATAATTGAAGGGGCGTTCTCTTCCGTAATAGGCGGTATAATAATAGAAGAAGGAAGTTCTTCCTCCGCAGCAGGAGCTTCAGGTTTCTGTAAGCTTTTCTTAAGTTTTTCCCATGCCTCTTTCACTTGCTCTAACGAACTACTTCCAATTTTAACATGGTCTTTTTCCATAAAATTAACAGTCACTGATAAAGTTGCACTTTCCTGTGAAGCTTCATTTGCTAGGCTCCGAAAAAAATCTATAATTTTTGCTTCCTTATCCTCATCAATGATGCTTAAGGATAAAGGTTGCTTGTTAAATTCAGCGATTTTTTCCAAGACAGGATGAATGCGATTAAAATAAGCGACCAGGTCGTGAATCATTTGTTTGTAATTTTTCCATTCAAACTCATACTTACCTTGAGGGTGGCTTTCAATAAACTCTGCTTGACCATGAGATTTAATTCCATAGGGCTGGGTATCTAAATCAAAGTTATGGATAATTATTTGATGAAGAAAAGGTTTCTTTACAACATCTCTAATCTTCACATCCACATCAAAGATAAAACTCTTTTTACCCAGTTTGGCATAATCAGGTATAATATCTTCTAACCTATCCTTACAGCATTTTAATAGCTCATCTAATAGTTGGCTCTCTCGCTTTGAAGCAGAGGAGGCCGTCTCAGAGGCCTTTAACTTAAGTCCTTCCATAAATTGCCGGTGTATAGCTTCTATGCCTTGGGGGGTTAAGATAGAGTCTGTACGAAATTCAAGATGAAGATTTCTATGATCATGCTCTTCCTGAGTATGAGCGATCTTGGAAGTGACCAAAAGCTGGCCATATGGATTTTTTATATTCAACTTATTAAGGGTGATGTCAAAATTCTCAGCACTTAAAAAATTCCATAAAGCCAGATGAAGAGGTAGGCTAGCCTCAAACTCTAAATTAAACGTATTTTTTCCAGAGCTTAGAAAGGAAGGAATATCTAACCCATCTGTATTAAGCACCATAAATTTCTTGAAATGTTCTAGCAAAGCTTTACCTTGATTTGCCGCCTCGGCATCTTCTATGTCCAAGCTAAATAAAAATTTATTTTCTTTATTTTTATTTGGATGCTGCTTCCAGCGAAGCCCCCCTTTGGAAAAGCTTAGCCATTGTGTTTGAACATCCCCCTTTTTTTCATATAAAACAAAATCGTGATCTTCATAGCTTACCCTTTTCGATTCTCTTAAAATCTCGTAAATAGAAAAATTTTCTGCATTAAAGCCTTTGGGTAGCTCTGCAAAGGGATGGATAAAAGCATGAGAATAGTGGGGATGAACTGTCTCTAACTTTATTTCTCTATTGCCCTTACATATGTATTCTTTGGCACTTGTCTGACTAGAAGTTGGAGCTATATATTTCAGATCGCCTTCCTGTTTTAGCCAGTAAGATTTTCCTAATATATCCGTTCCTATTTTCAAAGTTCCGTCGATACCCAAAGTTGGGGATGACAGGGATTTTTTTCCTTCTTGAAGTAAAATATAGCGAGGTTTATTTAATTTGACCTCGTAGCTGAAAGGAAATCCTTGCACGGACACATCCCCGGTTTCTAAACGATAGAAGCCCGATGATTGTTTTTCATAGTTTTTAAGATGAGCCAGAACAAATTCTTTTGCTTGCTGGGCACGGTAGAACCAATGGCCTACATAGAGAAGAGCAAAAATGGCAACTATAGAAACTGTAAGACGATTGATAATTTTCATGGTTTCCTCAAAATGTTTATTAGGCTTTTGTCACCAAATCTCTTAATGCTTAGCCTAGTTTAGAGCTTGTATTTTTCTTTCCCTATTAGGAAAAGAGAAATTATTTATTTACAGGCCATGCCTGGGGGTAATTCTACTTGTATATTAACGCTTTTCCTATAATAAACAAATATTTTAGTAAGAAAAATTATAGAAAATTATTGAAAAAGCTTATTTGCTGGTTAGAAGAGAGCATTTATTCTTATTGACAAACATGATAATTACCTTGGACAAGCCTTTTATAGCTCATCAATTCTTTTAAGGTAATAGGACCTGGGAGGCGGAGCTTATGCAGATTATTTAAGGTTTCTGGCTCTTCACCCATTAGGGTTTCATCTAAAAAACGAAGAGAGGAATTAATCATAATAACTTCAGAACTTACTAAAGAGGAAAATTGCATGGCATGTACGGGGTGATCAGAAAGAATACCATCACAGCTTCCTGATCCATGCAAATGGATATGTTCGATAGCCTCTTCCATGCCTTTAACCAACTTAATATTTAAAGCATTGGAATGCCAGGCTGTATCCCAATCTTGTGATACTGCTAACTGAGCATTTTCAGGATTTAAAGAACAAGAGACCCACAGATTCCAACATCTACCATCTAAACGCAGAGAAATGTTTTTATCAAGTAAGGTTTTAAAAAGAGCAGGAAGAAAAGAATCTGCTAAAGCTTCATGGACAAGCAAAGTGCTGAGGGAATAGGTAGCCTCTACCTCTTGCATTTTAGCATTAGTGATAACGTCAAGTGCTTTCTCACTATTGAGAAATAGATCAATATAAAGATGGCCCACATTTTTATTCTCATAAACAAGAGGAATAAGGCTATTTTTTTGGCAAAAAGATGTAAGGGAGGCACTCCCTGCTAAAAGAACGAGATCTACACTTTTTTTACATTGAATAAAATCTTTTAATTGCTCTTCATCATGAGATGGAAGGAGTTGGACGCTCTCGATAGGTAAATCAGCAGCCTCCAACCCCATTTGAATGATCTTAACTAGAAAACAGCAAGTATTATTGATCTCTTTTCCCGCCCAAATGATTAAAGAATTTCCTGATTTGATAGTTAGAGCTGCCACCCTCATAATCGCAGCAGGGTTAATATCTAACACATATCCTAAAACACCTATAGGAACACGATATTTTGCTAATTTCAAACCATTGGAAAGTGTTTGATCATCAAAAATTTCTCCATTCAGATCAGGCATTCTTCTAATATCAGATATACATTCTATCATCTGATCTAAGCAGCCAAGTTCACTAAATTTCTTTTTATCCTCACCTGACTGAGAAAGATCCTGTAGATTAGCCTGCTTTATTTCTTCTAGGTAAGCAGATAAAGCTTTGGATATTTCACTTAAAGCCAGGTTTTTTTGGCTTTCGGAGGCATTAGAAAGTATTAAAGCGGTGTTTTTGGCTTTATTTGTTTTTTTATCTAAATCCGCCATCATCCTATCCATAAGTTCTCTTCTCCTTAAGCATAAATTTGCATGCTATTAAGTGAAAAGGTGACCTGTCAAGTAAAAAAGCCTTTAAGGAGCAACACTTTTTCCGCTTGGGAAATAAGCGAGCAAAAGAGATGAGCAGTCAGCTCTATATGGCCCTGCGTTTGTTTAACTTACAAGCTCATTGCATAGTTAAAATATCTGGCATAATTTTTAAACTTTTTGCCTTTTTTTAAAAGGATACCTAGTTTCATGCAAAAGCTTGTAACTTAAAATTTTGATAGTCGTCAGAATTTTTTCTTAATTTTTATAAGTTTTTCCTTGGAAATAGCTTAAAAGCTAGCTATTTCCAAGAGAAAAAGATCCGCAAGATCAAAGCTAAAATTCTTAGAGGATTGTCAGGAAACTCCGCTTTTTTAAATTTCACAAAAAAGAAATGCCAATACAAGATTCTTTAGCCCTTCTTTTCAACATCAAGCGAGCCTTATTTAAGCATCTTAATCCTTATTTAACTTAAGCACTGCAAGATAGGCATTCTTCTTTGTTATTTGCACTACAAGCCGCAAAAGGCTTGGCTTCTAAAGTAAATTTAATTGCATCCACAGCCGCTTGAGTTCTTAAATAGTACATGCCTGTCTTTAAGCCACATTTCCATCCATAAAAATGCATAGAGGTCAGTTTGGCAAAGGTAGGATTCTGTACAAATAAGTTTAGCGACTGAGATTGGCAAATAAAGGGTCCACGCTCTGCCGCCATTTCTACTAATGTTTTTTGCTTGATCTCCCAAGCTGTCTTATAAAGCTCCTTAATATTTTCAGGAATTTCTTTAATACCTTGTACAGAACCATTAGCAGCGATCAGCTGATTTTTAAGCTCTTCACTCCATAAACCTAGATGGATCAAATCTTTTAATAGATGTTTGTTCACCACGATAAATTCTCCCGATAGCACACGGCGTGTATACAAATTGGAAGTATAGGGTTCAAAGCATTCATTATTCCCAAGGATCTGCGAAGTAGAAGCTGTGGGCATAGGGGCTACTAAAAGTGAATTTCTTACTCCATATAATGCCACTTCAGCTTTAAGAGAGGGCCAATCCCAACGTTTTCCTGGAACCACATTCCACATATCATATTGAAAGATTCCTTTAGACATAGGAGAGCCTTCATAAGTTGAATAAGCCCCATGAATTTTAGCCAGGTCTTTTGAGGCTGTTAAGGCAGCAAAATAGATGGTCTCAAAAATCTCGCGATTTAATTGCTTAGCCTCCTGAGACTCAAAAGGTATTTTTAATATTAAAAACACATCTGCCAAGCCCTGTACCCCAATACCAATGGGGCGGTGACGGAGGTTAGAATACTCAGCTTCCGCTACAGGATAATAGTTGACATCAATAATTTTGTTTAGATTCCGCGTGACCACTTGGGTAACTTCAAATAGCTTAGGGTAATCAAACTGTCCGTCTTTGATGAAACGTGGCAAAGCTAAAGAAGCCAGATTACACACGGCTACCTCGTCTGGAGCTGTGTACTCTACAATTTCGGTACATAGGTTACTCGATTGAATAGTCCCTAGATGTTGCTGATTCGATTTTCTATTACAAGCATCCTTATAAACCATGTAAGGACTGCCTGTCTCAATTTGTGCCTCCAGAATTTTAAACCAGAGCTCTTGAGCTTTAATTACTCTACGGGCACGCCCTTCTTTTTCATACTTTTTATAAAGTTTTTCAAACTCCTCTCCCCAGCAGGCATCTAAACCTGCTGCTTCATTAGGACAAAACAAAGACCAAGCTTGGTTAGCCTCCACGCGCTGCATAAAAAGGTCGGGAATCCAAAGCGCTGTAAAGAGATCCCGCGCCCGCATTTCTTCCTTCCCTTGATTTTTCCTTAAATCTAAGAATTCAAAAATATCAGCGTGCCAAGGTTCTAGATAAACGGCAAAAGAGCCTTTACGCTTTCCTCCTCCTTGATCTACATAGCGAGCAGCATCATTAAACACTTTAAGCATCGGAATGACACCATTGGAGATACCCCCTGTTCCACGGATGTAAGAGCCTGTCGCGCGTATACCATGGATGCTTAAGCCTATGCCTCCTGCAGCTCGAGAGATTTTAGCACACTGTTTAAGGGTATCGAAAATCCCGTCAATACTATCTTCTTTCATTTGTAGTAGAAAACAAGAAGAGAGCTGGGGAGCTGGTGTACCAGCATTGAAAAGGGTTGGGGTTGCCTGAGTGAACCATCGATCGCTCATCAGATGATAGGTTTCCATAGCAGCCTCAATATCTCCTTTATGAATGCCTATTGCTACCCGCATTAACATATGCTGAGGTCTTTCCACTACTTTACCTTGCATTTTTAGTAAATAAGCTTTTTCTAAAGTTTTAAATCCAAAGTAATCGTACAAAAAATCTCGATCATAGATGAGAGTAGAGTCTAAGAGCTCTGCATGCTGTTGGATAATCTCATAGACATCTTCGGCAATGAGAGGGGCATGTTTACCACTTTTGGGATCTACATACAAATAGAGGGCTTTAATAGTCTCAGAAAACGATTTGCTGGTATTTTTATGCAAATTAGAAATCGAGATTCTAGCCGCTAAAATCGCATAATCAGGGTGGTTAGCCGTTAACGTTGCCGCCACTTCAGCAGCTAGATTATCTAGTTCACTGGTAGTTACACCATCAAAAACACCTTCGATGACACGTCTAGCTACCAGCACAGGATTAATATGCTTAGCATCTAGGGCATAGCATAACTTTTGAAGCCGAGCTGTAATTTTGTCAAACTTCATAGCCTCTTTTCTTCCATCGCGCTTAATTACAAACATACCACCCCCTTTAAAATTCTTCATTTAGAGTAAACTCATGATTTCTTTGAGTCGACATCACACCTGGTTTCTGATATTCAGAAACCCTTTTTTCAAAGAAATTAGTTTTACCCTGCAGAGATATAAGTTCCATGAAATCAAAAGGATTATTCACGTGATATAATTTAGAATACCCCAGCGCATTTAATAATCGATCGGCTACAAATTCGATATATTGGCACATCAAATCTCCGTTCATGCCAATCAGTTTGACAGGTAACGCCTCCATGACAAATTCCTTTTCAATCTTAACTGCATCTCCAATAATCTCTTTAACAAGTTCTTCGGATAGTTTATGAGCAAGTTGCGAATAGATTAAACAAGCAAAATCGCAATGCAAGCCTTCGTCTCTAGAAATTAATTCGTTGGCAAAACTTAAGCCTGGCATGAGACCCCGTTTTTTAAGCCAAAAAATTGAGCAAAAGCTTCCTGAAAAGAAGATACCTTCGACGGCAGCAAAAGCTACTAAACGTTCAGCAAATCCCCCTTTAGAAATCCACCTTAAGGCCCATTCTCCTTTTTTAGCTACGCAAGGAAGGGTATCTAAGGCATGAAAAAGCATGCTTTTCTCTTGCGAATCCTTAATATAGGTTTCAATTAATAAAGAATAAGTTTCAGAATGGATATTTTCGATCATGATTTGAAATCCATAAAAACATCTTGCTTCAGGATATTGAACTTCATTAAGAAAATTCACGGCCAGGTTTTCATTTACAATTCCATCACTAGCAGCAAAAAAAGCTAGTATATGCTTGATAAAGTGCCTTTCATTTTCATTAAGTTTTTTCTCCCAGTGCTGTACATCTGTAGACAGATCGATCTCTTCAGCAGTCCAAAAGCTAGCTTCAGCTTTTTTATACATCTGCCAAATATCTTGGTGATTGATAGGAAATAAAACAAAGCGTTCTTTGTTTTCTAATAAAATTGGTTCATGCAAGGCCTGCATAGGAAACTCCCAAAAAAATAAGCTTAAGGTCTACCATCCTATCTAGAATGATAAGCCCATGATTTAATAATTAAAGAAAGGGAGAAAATAGACCGAGCAGATTGGCCAAAAAGAGAAAGAATATTACTCTTTATTTTCCCCATCCTGTCTTTAACGAGACAGTTCACCTTTTATAAAAAAGATGCGATGAGCAAAGATAAGCAGGTCTTCTGACTCTGAGATCATCCTACTTGCCAGCCTTCCCACTAATAAAAGCAGTGGCATTTTAGCTTTCGTCACTCATTACAGCGGCGTTACCGCACAGGATTTACACCTGTTTCCCTATTCTCTTCTAGCCTTAACTAAAAGCACTTATCTTAAATCCAATGTATTTCTCATTGTGCCAGTAAATATATACGTTGCCAAGATTTTGTCAATAGGAATAAAGAATCTGCACAGTTTTCTTAAATTTTTTATGCCATTAAAAGCTCTCTTAGAAGGATATAAACTGGCAATCCCTATTTTAGTTAGATAGCCAAGCTTATATTGCTGGAGAGAAAAAAGAAAAATGTGTATCTATTTGCAAGCAGTTAATCTTAATGCTTTTTAAGAGAGTGCACCAGGAAAGTCCGCTTCCCACTAAATTTCTTGAAGAATAAGAAAGCAAGCCGATAGCTTTAATATTTATTAAAGAGCTCTTTAACAATCATTCATTTTATTTTAAGGATTAGCAATGAGTTCCCTTACGATTTCTTCAGAGAGATCTCCTTCCAGTGTCTCTTCCCTTAGTCAAGAAAAAGCTGCACGCTTTCCCAGGGAGAGTTTACAGAGATTTTCCCCAGAGGTTATCCTTGGCCTTATGCAAAGACGGGGAGATTTGGACAATCCTCTCTCTTCTTATAAAATTAAAGGGACACCATCCCGTGGAGAATGGCATGACTTTAAGTCTCCTAGAAAAAACCTTTCTTCTTCTAGCTTATCCTTTAAAGCCTCTGTACTTTCTTCTGAGCACGCCAAAAGTGAGAAAATTAATTTTTTTTCTAAGGAAGCAATTAAAGAAATGGGTTTCGAGGCAGTTATATTGACAATTGCTCATCTCTTAAAAACGCTAAATTCTTCGGGCTTTCAAGAAATTAAAATAGGAGGCCTCACAGCTACAGCTTTGCTACCTATCCTGATGATTAATTTTAATAGATTAGCCCCTCAATTTCCTGCAGAGAAAGTTCAATTATATGGCCTGGGGTATGCAGCTGAGCAAAAAGAATTTCTAAATTTAAGTATTGAGGCTCTTTTAAAATCCAAAGGGAAAAAAAACATTACCATTAGTGGCTTTAGTGAGTCTAATCTTTTTCAAAACATAAACTTGCAAAAAAAGTATGAACGTCATGTGGGCACATTTGACATTATTTATACTAATCTCTCTTTAGATAAGCTGCCAGAGCTTAAGGCTCTTTTAAAAGTAGGAGGAGCCCTAATTTTTAAAGAAACTCTGAGCATTCCCCAAAGAGCAAAATCGCATGAAAATTTGCTCTCGGAAGAAGAAAATAATTATTATAAAAAGTTTCAAGAAGTTTTCGCCAGCATTCATGCTCCGGTTGAGCATCATCTTCCCCTCTATGCAATCTGTAAAAAAATCCTCCAAAGTGGTTTTCATTTCCACAAAAGAAATATTAGCTCCTCTTATCAACCTACTTATGTTTTTCTTTTAATAAATAAATAGCTTGATTAAGGCAAGCGTTTAGTGTACTTATTCAATAGCATGAAAAACTAAAAATAAGCTGAGGATAGAAATGAAATCGCCCACCTTTCGTCATCAATTATATAACAACGCGGTAGCTATCATTAGCTTAATAGTGGCCGTCATTGCTTTAGCTGTAAACACCTGGCGATTAGAGCAAACAGAAAAAAATAGAAACACCCGCCAAGCAGGCTTTGAAATGCTCAAAAACTTAGGAGGACTGCAAGCTGTTGTTAACACCACTTTATATAAAGAAACGCATTCAAAAATAGAGGCTATTGAAGGATGGAATTATATTGCCATGATGAGTGACATTGTTATCCTTCTCCCCTCCCCTGTCCCAGAAAATCTTAAACAGCTAGCTAAAATATGGAGTGTGCATTGGAAAAACTTAGCTACAAACCATAATAGTGTCTCACAGATTAACCATCAAATAGATACAACAAGAGAAGCTGTTATGCATGCTTTAAACCAATTGCATTAAAATTAAGGTCAATTTCCAAAGAAAAATAAAGGATCCCTAGGATAAAAGCTTAGCTATAAGGGATTAAGCTAAAAGATTCACAAGCTTTGAAAAAATAGAAAAGAGTAGGGAAGCTTTTTTTCTATTCTTCGTGAGAGAGTTTCTATATAATATTTTCTACATTTAAATCTCCTAGCTAAAGTGTGAAGAGAAAAATAATAAATTGACCCCTTTAGCTTAGCTAGGAAAAGAGGCATTTCAATATTTACTGCCTCAAAAATCTAGAGGGCTTAACTAAAACTTTGGTGATCTTAAAGGAATTTAGCTCATGCTCAAAACGATAATACAATTACCAGAAATTAAACTGGTGGGCATTACAAGCCGCACTAACAATTCATTGGAGAAGGACCCATCCTCTGCTAAAATTAGCTCAACAATCCAAACCTACTTCCAAGGTGCATGCTCAGAAAAAATTCTTTATCGCGCAAAACCAGGTATAACCTATTGCGTTTATACCGATTATGAATCTGATCTTAAAGGAGACTATACTTATTTTATTGGTGAAGAAGTCAGCAAATTCGCTGAAATGGCTGAAGGATTTTCCGCCCTTGTTATACCTGCTCGAAATTACGTAAAATTTACAAGCAATCCAGGTACCCTACCTTCCCTATGCATTAATATGTGGCAAGAAATTTGGTCGATGTCCGCTCAGGATTTGGGTGGGGAAAGAGAATATTTGGCTGATTTTGAAATTTACGATGATCGTGCAAGCAATCATCAGAATGCAATACTCGATATTTACATTGGCATTAAAAGCGAAAATCAAAGGCCTTCTTGCACCTAAAGGAGTAAGGTTTAAAAAGTGGCGATTTTTCTCCCAGGTTTTCCTATTATAAACCATAGCCCCTTACCCCAGGTAAGGAGCTAGAAAGATCCTGCGAATACCCATAGAAGCTGCTTTATTGGGTTTGTCTATCAGAATTAGCAAATCCTCCCCTATTTAAACTTAAAGCAAGATTGTATTTCTCTTGAGGCAAGGTCCAAGTGCATTGGGCAGGCCTTATGATTATTAGGATAGCTCTTATATGATGAAAAAAGGTTTGTCTAGAATAGCGTTTTGCATTCTTAAAAACGTATGAAATTTTAAGTTGGATAAGCTCAAAAAATTAATGCATTTTACCACGCCTTCGTTGAAGGTGAAAGAAGGACAAAGTGTGAAAAAAGCTTAAGCCAAATATAAAGAGAAAGCAAAGCAGATGGAGGAGTCTAAAATTCATGTCTTCTTCTGAAAAGCCCGCCAAATGCAACGCTTTAAAGCTTTATCTGCCTTTTGCTGAAGTAAAAAAGAAAAATTTACTCAGTAAATAGGACGGAGAGGGTGGGATTCGAACCCACGGTACGTTTAAAAGCGTACACACGCTTTCCAAGCGTGCTCCTTAAGCCACTCGGACACCTCTCCAAGATTAAGGAATCTGCAGTAGATTAATCCATCTTTAAAATAAGTTGCAAGAATAAAAAACTTTAATCGTTTGATCTTTCGTTTTTTTTCATTAGCAAATTGCATTCATTGCTACATGAGAAAACGTTTATAAACTTTTTTTTAAAATCTTTATTTATATTTTAATTACTTGCTTTAATTCTTAATTCTCAGCATAGTAGAGGTAAATTATTTATCTTATAACTATTATTTATGATGATAAGCTTTAAAAAACATTTAATATTTTTCACTATTTTCCTCTCTTTTTTTTCGCTATCCCATCCGATGTTTTCTAGTGAAAATTCAGCGCGCTCTCATTATGTGCTAGTGAGTGTAGCTCCTCACAAATTTTTTGTAGAAAAGCTTGCTGGGCCTACTCTTCAAGTAGGAGTTATGGTGCCTGCGGGCGCTAGCGCTCATACTTATGAGCCGACGCCTAAACAGATGCTAGAGGCTACTAAAGCTGATCTTTGGTTTTACGTAGGAGAAGGATTTGAGCCAAAAGTTAAGTCAGCCTTAAAAAGCTATAATCCACGCATGCAATTGATCGATTTAAGGCAAAATCTTGATCTTATTTCTTATGAGAGCAAACATCCTCACCGTTGCTGTCACTCTCAAGAAAATAGCTATGATCTTCATTATTGGCTAAGCCCCATTCAAGCTAAAATTCAAGCTAGCACTATTGCAAAAGCCTTAATCAAAACCTATCCAGAGAATGCCTCGCTATATCAAGACAATTTAGCTCACTTTCATCAAGAGCTCGATCACCTCCATCAGGAGATTCATACTCTTTTAAGTAAGCCTCATAATCCTGTGCTAATGGTCTCTCACCCAGCTTATGCTTATTTTTGTCGCGAATATAATTGCCGACAGCTCTCCATTGAGTTTGAAGGGAAAGATCCTACCCCTCAACAGCTTACTCGATTGATTAAAGAGGCTCAAAGCCATCATATAAAAACTATTTTCGTGCAAGTTCAATACAGTAGTAAAGGGGCCAAATTGATCGCTGCCCAATTAGGTGCTCGCCTAGTTAATCTAAATCCTTATGCTGAAAATTACTTTGAGAGCATGCGAGATATTGCTAAAGCTTTTGGGGCCTCTTAAAAGAAATTTGCCCCATTTTTTCTTATGCTTAAGAGAAGCTTTGGCAAATATTCTTTATCTTAAAGCTTACCTCATGTCTTTCTTGAATGTATGAGTAGCTTAAGCTTTTACCATGTTTTCTTTATTCCCTATCGAATAACCTACAAGAAGAAAGTAGATCAACTTTTCCCGCCCTACAATTGACCACCTAACTGAAATTTTGCCTGCTCACCCAAAGCTGGGTGTATGCACCTAATTTGCTGAGGAATTTTTGTTCCTTATCCTGTACCTTTTTCCTTCTTAAAATTTGTTGTGAGCAGAGGCACCTCTAAAAAAACCCTTTTAACAATCAATCAAAAAACCTAGCACTTAAAATTGATAGAAATCGTCTAATCTTCTTATCAGGAAGGCTCAAGAATATTAGCTAATTTTCAGGGCTTCAGAGATAGATGGACAAATTAATTCTAAAGACTTTAATATAAAAAACCATTAAATTTAGTCTAAAGGCTTTTCTTGATGCCTCCTGTTATCCATATAGATCATCTCAATTTCGCCTACGCCGAAACGCCCGTGCTTACTGACATCCATTTAACTATTGAGTCGAATGATTTCATTGGTATTATAGGACCTAACGGCGGGGGTAAAACCACTCTTCTTAAGCTGTTGATGGGATTTTTAAAACCCTCTTCTGGTAAAATAGAAATTTTAGGATCACCGCCTCAATCCTCTCGCCATCAAATTGCCTATGTCCCTCAAACACATCGTTATGATCGCGAGTTTCCCATTTCTGTTTTAGAAGTGGTTTTAGCTGGGCGCCTCTCTAGGCTCCCCTGGTATGGAAAGTTCTCTTCAGCTGATAAAGAAGCTGCTAAAGAAGCTTTAAATCGCGTAAAGTTGCCCAACTTTCATAACAAACCTTTTGGTACATTATCTGGTGGGCAAGCTCAGCGAGTATTGATTGCTAGAGCTTTGATCTCAGATCCGCAGCTCCTGCTGTTAGACGAACCGACAGCTCATGTGGATTCACAAGCAGAAGCTGATATTTATGATATTTTAGACAGCCTTCGCCAAAAAATGACTATTCTTATGGTAACCCATGATTTAAACACTGCGATCGAACAAGTAAAACAGGTTCTTCTCGTCCAAAACACAGCTTTATTGTTAAAGCCAGAAGAAGTTTGTGAACATTTTGCTATGGGTCTTTACCATTCACCTTTGATTCAGTTAAAGCGAGAAATTCAATGACCTCTTTTTTTGACGCCTTACATACCAATCCGCTTTTACTAGCAGCTATATTAGCTGGGATAGCAGCTTCATTTGTGAGCGGAATTATAGGCTCTTACGTGGTAGTAAAAAGAATTATTTTTATTTGTGGCAGCATCTCGCATGCAGTTCTTAGTGGGATAGGTATTTGCTTATGGTTAGAAAGGGCTAAAGGCGTGGTAGGGGCCTCGCCTTTGCTAGGTGCTCTTATTGCAGCCATAGCTTCTTCTTTGCTCATCGGATGGATTCATCTTCATTATCGCCAACGTGAGGACACTGTCATTGCTGCCATTTGGTCGATAGGGATGGCGGTAGGGATTCTATTTATTTCCCAAACCCCTGGTTTTAATGTTGAGCTCACCAATTTTCTCATTGGAAATATCTTATGGGTCACCCCTACTGATCTAAAAATCTTGCTTATTTTAGATATCGTCATTTTTTTAACAGTGCTTTGCCTACATAAACGCTTTTTAGCCATTTGTTTTGATGAAGAACAAGCTCAGCTCCAAGGTATCTCTGTTAATTCACTTTATCTTTTATTACTTGTGTTAACGGCTGTTTCCATTGTCCTTTTGATTCAAGTGGTGGGTATTATTTTAGTGATGACCATGCTTACAATCCCCGCTGCGATTGCCAATCTATTCACAACTAGGCTTTCTCGAATGATGGCCATTGCGATTTGTATCAGCATAGGATTTTGCTTTTTCGGAATGCAAGCAGCTTTTTATATGGATTGGCCCGGCGGAGCGACGATTGCGCTAGTGGCAGGCTTAACTTACGTGCTCACCTTACTAGGAAAATATGGGATGAAAAGAGCTCGGAAGACTAGCTTAACTATCTCTTCCGATAAATAAAATAAGAGTAAGATCTATCACAAGCCTCGTTAGCTTGCATAGCCTTAAGTTAACTACGGAAAGAGAGGGATTCGAACCCTCGATACCCTTGAGAGGTATGCGTCCTTAGCAGGGACGTGCTTTCGGCCACTCAGCCATCTTTCCATAAATACGCTGATTAAACAGATATCCTAGCGTGCAGACTGTTTTTACGCAACCCTTTATATAGAAAAAGAGAAGTTTTTAAGAAGAAAACTGATTTAAGACCCTCCAATATTCCTAAATTTTGTGATTTCTCTGTATATTTCAAATATTATGAAATAAAAAGTAAAGAAAACCTTAAAGCTTTTAAGAATAATCCGATAGCACGTAAGCGGTCACGGGGGCTATCAATTACTTTGTGATAAATAAAATAATTTCTAGAGTTTATATTTACTTAATCATATATTGAGTAGTATGCAACCCTCATACGAGCAACTATTTAAAGAGAATGCAGAGCTAAGGGCTGAGATTATCCAGCTAAGAGCTGAAAATGCCTAGCTTCGAGCTGAAAATGCGCAGTTAAAAGCGTTGGTAAATAAATTAGAAAAGGTAATTACCAAGCTTGAAGCGCGCATGGCTCAGTTGGAAGAGCAGCTCAATCAAAATTCTAAGAATAGCTCCAAGCCACCATCGACAGATCAAAAAGCTAATCGTTCATCATTACCTAAAGCAGGAAATCGACCTTATCATCCTGGTGCTAGCCGTCAACTGCTACCTGCTAGTGTAGTTACCTCGCATGAAGTTCGTAGTGTAAAAAGTTGCCTACACTGCCACTCTGCTATGCATGCCACTGATAAGCTTTTTTCATGACAGCAGATCGAGCTTCCTGAAATTAAACCTTTGGTGCATCAAATCGATTTAGTGACGAGCAGATGCCCTTGCTGCCATCTAGAAACACGGCCTGAACTTAAAGAAAATGAGCAATTCTTGCTCGGTCCTAGGCTGGAAGGCTTTATTAATCTGCTGATGGGGCAATATCGGCAAGGGCACAGAGCTGTGCGTACCATGATTAGTGCTTTATTGCCTAGCGTGGTTTTAAGCCAAGGTTTTATTTCTAAAGTTAAAGCTCGCACCGCTGCTTTGCTTTTTTCGTCTTATGAAACACTCGTTAAAGCAGCTATTACTACAAAGCAGCCCTTGCATCTAGATGCGACAAGCTGGCGTCATGCCGCTACTAACGAGCATTTGCTAGTACTACGTGTAGGAAATGTGATTGCTTATGCATTAAGACCCTATCAAAATGGCGCTACTCTAAAGGCACTAGCCGGCCAGGAGATTCATTGCTTAGTCAGCGATCGAGGTTTAGCTATCCATCAAATTAAGGTAAAGATCAAACAGTATTGTCTAGCTCATCTGCTCCGTAACATACAAGGACAAGCAGAACAGCCCAATATATCTTTAGAGGATACACAGCGCTTAGGACACCTATATGATACCTTGCAAGAGCTTTTTAAAGATAAGCATCGCCTAGAAAAAGGACAAATCAGCCAATCTACTTGGCAGCAGTATGGATATCTTAACTGGCGTTATATACAAGAAGAATTGCAAGAACTGCAGTGCTGGAGTAGCACCAAGAAGTTGCGGAAGTTTTGCCACAAGCTTTTAAAGCAGATCGAACATTTCCGTGCTTACTTGAAAGATCCTGCTATTCCTATGACCAATAATGCTGCCGAAGAATCTTTAAGAAATCTAGTCATTGTACGTAAGTTATGTCTAGGTAGCCAATCTATCTATGGCAAAAGGTGGAGGGAAGTGGTGCATAGCTGTATAGAAACTCTTTATCGACAAGGAAAATCTATTCTAGATTTTCTAGCAGATGCTATCTATGCAGCTCGTACCAAGCAACCTATCCCTTCTGTTATCTAAGAAACCTTTTATATCCCGTGACCGCTTACTGTAGCACTCTTTTTTCTGGATAATCTGCAACTTTTTATGGTGATTAGCCATTCTATGAAGAGGTAATAAAAAGGTATGCAATTTAAGGTAAAGGCTATAATTTTTTTACTACTTTAAGAAAATCCCGCTTTTTTTGCGTTTTGCCTTAAATTCTATAATTACGACATCTTTTGCGCCTCTATAACTTTTTACTCTGACGAACTAGACAATGAAGATACAAACTTTTTTCAGCTCCGGCCTAAAAAATAATTATTATAGCCAAGATATCTTTTCTATGAGATTCTTCAGCGGATTTCCTAGTATCCAAGGTATAACCATTTATGTGAATGCTCTATTTCTGAAGGAAGAGAGGTGAGCTGGTTATCGTTTAAAGAAAGATAGTGCGAATGAAATAAACGCCCTCTCTCTGCCGGAAGAGTGGTAAAATGGTTATCAGCTAGCATAAATATCTCAGCCTCCTTTTCCTCATGAGAAAAAACCATCAATGGCTAGTCTTTCCCAATTAATCATTCCCGCCATATCCGCGCATCCTTTTAATGCCGATAGCAAGCTATCTAAAGTTCCATCTTTTTGCCATTTACTTAGCCACCGATGAGTAGTAGATCTTGATCCCCAATTCGGTCCTTTAGGGAGATCACACCCACATGAGCCGGTAATCAAAATCCAAAATAAGCTATTACAAATCTTTCTCTAGGGAGTATGAGGTTTTTCCTTTAAATTTTTTTTTGACAGCTCCGCGGCAATAGTGATTTTAAGATTCTCCATTGAGTATCTGTAAGTCTTTCAAATTTTCCTGATATACGTCTTCTCCTTCTTAAAAAAATATGCCTCACCAGTTTAAATTCCTCAAGAGACCTCTTTCGAAACTCACTCATTTAATTCCCAGTTATAGATTGCTGCAATTAAGTTGAAGCGAAGCGCAAATCTTTTACGTCTATTTCTATATCGATCGGCTATGATTTTAAATCGTTTGAGAAGGCCAATTACATTATCCTTAGCAACTCTTTCTCTTGATAAGCTTTAATTTGCTTTTTTGTCCTCGTTAGTTAGAGGATATTTCTTACTCTTTTTCTTAGGCATCTGTGTTTGAATATGCAGCTTTTTTAATCCTTGATAACCTGAATCAATTAACACTTTTATTTGTGGATGGATTTTGACTTGGGATTCTTTAAATAACCTAAAATCATGCTTTTTACCATTACCATAGGAAGTGCAAATCACTTTCTTGCTTTTTTTATCGACTACAAGCTGCGTCTTTAGGGTGTGTTTTTTCTTTTTCCCTGCATAATGGCGCTTTTGTTTTTTTAGGGCGCTCAATAGGCGTTTCTGTAGCATCAATTAAGATAACCTCATATTCCGCATCGCTTTTCAATAGTTCTTTACGTCCCGGTAAAGCAAAATCTGGATGCTTGATTAAGGTATCTTCAATCCACTTCACCGCTTTATAAGCTGAGCTTTCACTAACTCCATAGCTTTGGCTAATATGAAAATAGGTCCTATATTCGCGCATATATTCCAATGCCATCAACAACATGTTTCCTAGACTTAGTTTATATTTACGCCCACCTTTAATCTTCGTGGCCTTATCGGCTTGCTGTAAAATTTGCACCATCTTATCAAAGGTGGTACACTTGACCCCTGTCAAACGTCGAAATCGCTCATCATCTAATTTCTCTATCTTATCAAACTTCATGGGCCTCCTTTAAATATTGAGTCACCATTTTACTAAAATTTGCATTTTATTACAGTTTCGAAAGAATTCTAATTTAATCAGCGGAATAGTTTTATAGGCCGAATAAAGCATTTTTCTTTTTTGCTATAACATTTAATAAAATTTATAAATTATTTATATTCCAACAATAATTTAAATAATAAATTTTTCAAGACATTTACTAAATTATAATATAATTAACTAGAATAAACATTATAATATTTAAATTAAATTATCATTATTATAAAATTAATTTATAATTCGATTAAATTTTGTAATTAAGGATAAAATAATGCAAAATAACCCTTTTACAGATGGAAAGGAAATCTTAATAAGTAGATTGTATCACTTTAAATTTGCGAGAGATAATATAGATGAAGAGCTTAATCCCCTAAAGCAACCGCATTTCACACCAGAGGTGAAAAAGATTAGCCTCGCCAGAGTAATCATGATTGGTGAAACCCATGAAAGTAAGGCGAACGAAATTAGCGAGCTTGTAAGGAGCATCGTAGAGTATCATTTTAACCATGGAGGCACAACTCTCTTCCTATTGAGTGAAAGTGAAGCCAGGTGCTCGGATTGGAGTTTAGCTAAGCTAGGAGAGCAAGTAAAGATTGCTTGTTGGGACCAAGACCCCTCGACAAAAGCCTTGGATATCTTTTTTGGAAAAGCAGTTTGGCCTGCAAATCTTTACATTAGTGACACACTTATAAATTATCTAAAAAATCCTTGCCTAGAAAATTTGCTAGAATTCCATAAAAATTTAGCTGCTGTGCAAGCTTTAATTGAGAAGACCTTTGAGAAACCTATAATTCAAAAGTTTTTTTCTAAAGAATTTATTAACACATCTTTAAATAAATTATCTTATAATTTAAAAGGATACGAATTTATAACAAATATAAAAAAAGCTTACGCTTCACATGAGATACAGTTGGTTTTGGCCTGCAAAAATTTCATAAACGAATTGAACTTATTAGCGTTAGAAATGACTTTAAAAGTAAACAAACACAGAAATACTACAATGATAAAAATTATTAAGGAAGGGCTTAATACCTACGATAAAGTAATTGTGATTGCAGGAAGGCTTCACTTTAGTACTCGGGAATCCCCACATTTAGAACAAAATATTTATATTAAAGAAAGCATTCAAATTATACGGGAGGAGTTATCGCCAGCGAATCCTTTTGAAGAACGCTATCCCTATGTTATTATTGAAGCTTCTTTACCTGAAGATGACCTCCCTTTACCTATTCCTCTCTCTGACGCCTTTCCCTTACCCGCAGAAAAACACCACTCTAGACAAAGAAAGGAAAAAAAGAAATGTAAAGAGGAATCAGAACATGATAAAATAAAAACAAACGCAAATAAATTTAAAACAGTAGACACGCTTTCTCTTTCTGATCAATTTATTAATAAACAAAGCCAAATTTTAACACATGCGCAAGCAACAGGTAAACTACATAATACTGATATAGCCATGCTTGCAAATTTGATGATCGAAACTCTAGAACAATTAATGGATTTGAAAAAAACTCAAGTCGAAAATAAATAAAAAGCATAGAATTATTAGGGACTTTGCAGGCAGATTTTTCTCTCCTAGAGAGCACTTGACCTGACAAGCATGGGTTACCTGGTAGATGCTCTTTCTGTCAATTGTAACTTATCTAACGCGAGTTATCGGATAAGGAAATAGTTGAAAAAAAGACCTTCACATGGCTTAAAAGTATTTTTGTACTAAAAAAAACTTAAAGCTGGAAGGTCAAAATGATTGAAAAAGATATCCATTTATTAATGTCCATTCTTTGCGATGTAGATGATTTTTGTAAACAATTTAAGGTTGAATGGCATAAAATATTGGCTGAAAGCCACCCCAAGTTACTGACTGGAAAGAGCAACAAAAGAAATAGAGGGTCAAAACTATCATTAAGTGAAGCGATGACTATTGTCATCATGTTTCATAGAAGTAGCTTTAGAACATTTAAAGATTACTATATCCGGCAAGTTATTCCCTCCCTAAAGAAATACTTTCCTAATATCCTTTCCTATCATAAATTCATCACTTTAATGAAAACATGTTTGTTTCCTACTTTTGTTTATTCATAGGCTTGCTTAGGAGAATGTACAGGCATTTCGTTTGTCGATTCTACTCTATTGACAGTATGCCATACTCGTCGCATCCACTCCCATAGAGTTTTTAAAAAATAGCAAAAAGAGGAAAAACCTCTACAGGGTACTTTTATGGATTCAAACTCCATCTAGTGATTAACGATAAAGGGGAAATACTTGCTTATATGTTAACGCCAGGAAATGTGGATGATCGTATTCCTGTTCCTGATCTGTCTAAAAATATTTTTGGCAAAATGTTTGCTGATAAAGGATATATATCACACCAGTTATTTATCAAGCTCTATGACAAAGGCTTAGAAATTATTATTAGGTTTAGAAAAAACATGAAAAACAAGCTAATGTCACTGGTAGATAAGATTTTATTAAGGAAACGGGACATTATTGAAAGCCTTAACAATAAATTGAAAAATTCTTGTCAAATCGAACATCATCGCCATCGCAGCCCTTGGAATTTTTTTGTCAATTTAATCAGCGGAATAGTGGCCTATGCTTATGAACCCTGTAAGCCCTGCATTCAATTTACGTGTACGGAAAAACAAAAGTTAATGAGTTGGCTTACAGTTTAAGTCAGGGTTTGAAGCAGTCTTAGAGTATTTTCTTATCCGATAACTCGCGTTATCTAACATCTTTTCTGGCGCAAGATGTTTTGTATCTAAGAATGCTTGTAAAGGCATCTTGCCAAAACAATACTTTCCTGTATGTGTTCTCATTATTATAATCATTCATCCATTAATCCACTTCCTCTTGTAATTCTTCAACATTTTTAACACTTTCTTCCTAAAAGTTATGGCATAAAATTCATGCTGGATGTTCTGGTACAACCTTTCGCAGATTCTATTGGTTTAAAGGGTGTCAGGCTTTAGTATGTGAGTGGTCAATATGGTGAGTCGACCTGTGGAACTTCCCCACAAGCCTCTCTTAGAACGGTACAGGAACCTCTCAATTCATACCGCTCCCAATTAAGCAAACGCTCCTATCA